>JAQGKJ010000389.1 GCA_028290165.1 Bradyrhizobium sp.
TGGTTCAAGACCGCCAACGTGCTGTCCACCGGCGACACCTTCACCAGCGGCCGCTATCCCAATATCGATTTCGCCAACGGCGGCAACATCAAGGGCATGCTCGCCGCGACCGACGCCTATCTCAAGCTGACCAACGCCAAAACGAGAATCGTTCCGGGCCACGGTCCGCTCGCCGACAAGCTGGCGCTGATCGAATACCGCACCATGCTGGTCACCGCGCGCGACCGGATGGCAAAACTGGTGAAGGACGGAAAGAGCGAGGACGACGTGGTGGCGGCTAAGCCGTTCGCGGACCTCGATGCCAAATGGGCGCCCACCGAATTGGCAGGCAAGAATTTTATCCGCGTCGTCTACCACTCGCTTGCCGACAAGCCCGCCGCCAAGCGGTCGTTCATGAAGAGAATCTTCCACAGGAGTTGAGGTGAGATGAAGGATCTGGTCGCGACCGCGGAGAAGATAGCCGCGAAACTGATCGAGCGGCGCCAGACGATTGCGGTCGCCGAATCCTCGACCGGCGGATTGATCTCCGCAAGCCTGCTCGCGGTCCCCGGCGCGTCGGCCTATTTCCTTGGCTCCGCCGTGGTCTATACCCGCGACGCGCGGCGGATCCTGATGGATATCCCCGATGAGGCGATGAAGGGAATCCGCTCGGCCTCGGAGCCTTATGCGAAACTGCTGGCAAGCCAGATCCGCCGGCGCTTTTCGTCGGATTGGGGCCTGTCGGAGACCGGCGCGACCGGCCCGACCGGCAACCGCTACGGCGACGCCGCCGGCCACAGCTGCTTGGGCGTCGCGGGCGCGGAGGTGTCGGTGATGACGCTGGAGACCGGCAGCAGCGACCGGCTCGCCAACATGCAGGTGTTCGCGTCAACGGCGCTGAATTTTTTGCTGCAGAATCTATCGCGGTGATTGTTCGCCTTGTGACCGTCGTCCCTGCCAAAGCAGGGATCCATACGCCGTGTCGCTTGTTTTGAGAGGTGCTGTTTGACGGCTTTCGCGCACCCGCTAACGCCTGTGGTTATGGGTCCCTGCTTTCGCAGGGACGACGACGTGCCTTAGGCCTCACTTCTCGCGGAACGCGCGCATCAGCTGGTCGCTGAGCGGCTTGATCAGGTAGGACAGCATGGTGCGGTCGCCGGTCTGCACGAAGGCCTCGACCGGCATGCCGGGAATCATTTTGGCCTCGCCGAGGCGCGCGATCTCTTCCGGCGGCATCGAGACGCGGATGGTGTAATAGGATTGCCCGGTGCGCTGGTCGGTGGTGACGTCGGGCGAAACGCGGGTGACGAAGCCGGTCAGTTCCGGCGTGGTGCGCTGGTTGAAGGCCGACAGCCGCAGCAGGGTTTTCTGGCCGATCTGCAATTTGTCGATGTCCTGCGGGTTGACCTTGGCCTCGACCTGAAGATCGTCGGACTGCGGAACGATCATCATGATGGCGTCGCCCGCCGTGATCACGCCACCGACCGTGTGCACCGTGGATTGCAGCACCATGCCGTTCTGCGGGGCGCGGATGTCGGTCCGCCGCAACTGGTCCTCGGCGGTGACCTTGCGCTCGACGAATTCGCCGATCTTGTCGTTGGTCTCGCGCAAATCCTTCGAAACTTCGCTGACCATGTCCTTGTCGACCTGGATGATCTGCAATTCGGTTTCGGTGATCTTGCCCTTGGCCTGCGCGCGCGAGGCGACGTATTGCGCGCGCTCGCCGTTAAGCCGGGCGGTGTCGCGTTCCAGCGTGGTCAGTCGCGAAATCTGCACCAAATGCTTGTCGTAGAGGTCGCGAACGCCAGCCAGTTCCTTTTCCACCAGCGCGATTTCCTGGTCTTTTGCCTTTTCCTGCGCTGCCAAACCAGCGATCTCCTCGTTCAACTGGGTGACCCGCTCGCGCAACTGCGCCTTCTGCCCGACCCTGCCATTGACGCGGACCTCGAACAATTTGGTCTCGCTTATGATGACGTTCTTGACGTCGGGATCGTCAATACGACCGAGCAGCATTGGAGGAAATACAATCTTGTCGACGCCCTGCTGTTCGGCCTGCAGCCGCGCCGCCCGCGCCCACAACCCGTCGAGGTTTTTGGTGACGATCGCTAGGTTGGCCTTGGTGACGGTATCGTCGAGCCGCACCACCACGTCGCCGGCCTTGACGAGGTCGCCATCGCGCGCCAGCACTTCACCGACCACGCCACCGGTCGGATGCTGCACTTTCTTGACGTTGGATTCGACGACAACCGATCCCGGCGCGATCAACGCGCCCGAAATCTGCGCGGTCGAGGCCCAGCCGCCCAGCCCGCCGGCGAGAACGACGACCACCGCCAGCCCGATGATCAGGTGCAAGCGGATCGAACGCCGCGCGCCCTGGTTCTCGTCGCCGCTCATGATTTGGCAACTCCGGCATCGGATACGATCTTGATCGGAGACGGCGGCGCGACCCGCGGCTGCAGCACCTGCCCCAGAACCGTTTCCTTCGGGCCGAAGGCCTGCATGCGGCCGTCTTTGAGCACCAGAAGCTGATCGACCGCCTCGATCCCGATCGGCCGGTGCGCAACCACCACCACGATCGCGCCACGCTCCCGCGCCGCGCGAACGGCACGGCTCAGCGCCTCATCGCCTTCGGTGTCGAGATTGGAATTCGGCTCGTCGAGCACGATCAGGAACGGATTGCCGTAGAGCGCCCGCGCCAATGCCACGCGCTGCGCCTGTCCGGCCGAGAGCGCGGTGCCCTGTTCGCCGATCTCGGTGTCGTAGCCGTCGCGCATCTTGATGATCATCTCGTGGACGCCGGCCTCCTTCGCCGCCGAGATGATGGATTCGGCACTGGCGTCGGGATCGAACCGGCAAATGTTGTGGGCGACGGAGCCTGCGAACAATTCGACATCCTGTGGCAGATAGCCGATGTGGCGGCCGAGCACGTCGGATGACCACTGGTCGAGAGCCGCACCGTCAACCCGGACCTTGCCGCGGAACGGCTGCCATACGCCGACCAGCGCGCGCACCAATGACGATTTGCCCGATCCGCTTGGGCCGATGATGCCCAGTCCGTTGCCGGCCTGCAGAGCAAAGGTCACGTCCTGGACGATAATCTTTTGATCGCCCGGCGGCACGATGCTGACGGCCTCGACCGACAGGCGGCTCGACGGGCTCTGCAGCAGCGTCGGCACCGCGCGCGCCGGCAGCGATTCCAGCAGCTTGTTGAGGCGATGCCAGCTCTGGCGCGCGGCGACAAAGCCCTTCCAATGCGCGATCGCGAGATCGACCGGCGCCAGCGCCCGCGCGCTCAGGATCGAGCCCGCGATGATAATGCCCGCGGTCGCCTCCTGATGGATCACCAGATAGGCGCCGACGGCGAGCACGGCCGACTGCAGGGTCATGCGCATGACCTTGGCGACCGCGCCGAGACCGCCGGCGACGTCGCTGGCACGCTGGTTGCCCGCAAGGTATTTCTCGTTGGCCTCGCCCCAACGCCTGGTCAGGCGTCCCGCCATTCCCATCGCGACCAGCACTTCGGCGTTGCGCCGGCTGACGGCGGCCAGATCGTTGCGGCGCGCCGCGAGCCCCATGGCCTCGCGGGCCGGCGTGCGCGACATGAACTCGGTGATGATGGTGAGCGCAACCAGAATGACCGCGCCGACCAGCGCGGTCAGGCCGATCATCACGTGGAAAGCGAAGCAGATCGCCAGATAGAACGGCAGCCAGGGCAGATCGAAGAATGCGCCCGGCCCCATGCTGCCGAGGAACGAACGAACATTGTCCAGATCGCGCAGCGGCTGCAGACCCTCATTGCGTCCGCCAACCATCAGCGGCAGCCGCACCACGGTTTCGAAGACGCGGCTGTTGAGCGCTTCGTCGAGCGAGGTCCCGACCCGGCCCAGGATTCGGCCGCGGATCAGGTCGAGAACGCCCTGGGCGGCGTACAACCCGCCGGCCAGAATGATCAGGCCGACGAGGGTCGGCACGCTCCGGCTCGGCAGCACCCGGTCGTAGACCTCCAGCATGAAGATCGAGCCGGTCAGATAGAGCAGGTTGATCATGCAACTCATGACGCCGACGCCGATGAAAGCGCTGCGGCAGGCACGCAGCGCGTCACCGAGTTCGGAACGCCGGACACCGGGGACGGCTGCCATAAATCCTGATCTCTTCCAGAGGGGTACGCGACCCCCTGAATCGCGAGGGTTTGCAGCGCCACTCTTACCGATTTTTGCGGCTAGCGTCCATTTGAAGTCACATTAACCTAAACGTTGGCGGCGGCCGAGCCGCCTCGCCATCAGGCCGGACGACGGAACTCGGAGCGGGCCGGGCCGAGTGCGGCCGGCCTGCCGGAAGCGGCGCCGGTCCTGCCTTCAGGGGTCAGCGGCGAGTTGCGGCGTGTCAGGTGTGGCTCCGGGCCGGTCCCGGCTCGTGCTGTGTACCTCGCCGCGTCGGGGCAGCAGGAGCGGGGTGGCCAGCAGGAAGACACCGGCGATCGCGATCGCGGTGCGCGGGCTGGTAGCACTGGCGAGCAGACCCCACAGGGCGATCAAGGCCGCGACCGTTGCGTTACCGGTGATCGACCATGCGGACAGGGTCCGCGCCACTCGGCCCTGCTCGATTTGGTCGAGCCGGTAGCTGGCGAATACCGGGTTGAACACGCCTATGCAGGTGACCAAACCAAGCTGGACGGCGATGACGAGCACGATCCCGGCAGCGCCGGGACGGATGAAGGCCAATCCGAGCGGCCAGCATGCGCGCAGCGCGCCGACAACGAGCATGACCTTGTGCTGGCCGAACCGCGCTGCGAGAGGGCGGGCCAGCCGTGAGCCGATCAGGCCGCCGACACAGGGGGCTCCGAAGGCGAGGCCGTACTGCCACGGTGCGAACCCGAGACCGCCCAGCATCAGGACAGCGATCAGCGGCGAGGTCGCCATAATCAGGCCGTTGACCAGGATCGTGTTGAAGAACAGCGGGCGCAGCGCTGGGTTGGTCAGGATGTACCGCCAACCTTCGAGCAGGTCGCCGGCTCGGAGCCGTGGCGCGTCGGTTCGCACGGGGCGCGGCTCGCTCCCACCGATCGCGCGGATTGCTAGCGCCGAAAGCAGGTAGCTGACCGCATCGACCACCACGGTCGTCACCCGGCCGAACAGCCCGATCGCGAACCCGCCGAGCGGCGGTCCGAGCGCGGTAGCGGTCCATGTCGTGGACTCGAACCGCCCATTCGCGACGATCAGGTCCTCCGGCCGTACCAGCGCCTTCAGATATGCGCCGCTCGCCGCCGTAAAGGCGTTGCTGGCTGCGGCCACGATGACCGACACGACCAGGAGCTGGACGAAGCCGAGCCAGCCGAGCGCGAACGCGGCGGGGACGCTCATCAACGCCGCGAACCGGGTCAGGTCCATCGCAACCATCACCGGCCGCTTGCGGCGGAACTCCACCCACGGGCCGAGCGGCACCGCCACCAGCGCCCCCACGGCCAGCCCCGCCGCTGCCAGCACCGACACCTCGGTAGGCCCGGCGTGCAGCACGAGGATCGCGATCAAGGGAAACGCGCCGAATCCGAGCCACGTGCCAAACGTGCTGACCGCATACGCCGCCCAAAGCCAACCGAACTGCCGCCCGAGCGACCGCCTAGCTACCATGCCCAGCCCACCCCTCGCTGTCCCGCCCGAACAACCTCTCGTTGACCAGCAAGATCACAGCAAGCCGCAGGCCAGCGAATCAAACAACCGCTTTGCCATCATGCGCAACAAAACAAACGTCCGCCAACGCCCTGGAATTTGTCGCGTAGGAACGCGCGGGGCAGTTAGGGAACCTATACGGCTCCAATTACTTGTCTTGGACCTTACCCAATACCATTGGAGACATCATGATCCGCCGCTTTATCGGAATTGCTGCCCTTGTCGCCGCCGTGGCCCTCCCCGTGGTGGCGCAAGCCCAAGGGGTCCCGGGTGGGGTCGAGCGAGGCTCGAGAGAAGGCGAAAGGGCAGCCGGACCGGTCGGCGCCGTCGTCGGCGGTGTGATTGGCGGCGTGGTCGGTGGCGTCGCCGGGGTTCTTGGCGTCGACGAGCGTCCCCGCTTTCGCAACTACGTCGTCGAGCAACGTCGGCCTTCCTATCAATACCGCGAGGACGTCCGAATTGGCACGGTTCTGCCGGAGGAAGGCGTCACCTATTACAACGTACCGCCGGAATACGGCGCTCGGGAATATCGTTATACGGTTGTGAACGGCCGCACCGTCCTGGTCGAACCGCGCAGCCGACGGATTGTCGAGATCGTCGAGTAAGACGACCGCAGCATTGGATCGTGGATGCCGTCGTCAACCGCGCCAGCCTTGCGTGTTAGCGGATTTCTTACCCTCCCTTGGAGGGGGAGGGTCGGCCGCACTCGGCGATGCACAGCATCGACCGATGCGGGCGGGGTGGGGTGACGGTCTATCTCCGGCGCCGGTGCTTTAGTGATCTGACTTCCGCCTCACGCGAATCATATAACTCCACATAAATCCGTTCGAGCACCGCATTCAGATCGCTCCTGATCTCCGAATTCCAAAATCGAACGACGCGGTACCCTTCCCGTTCGAGCCAAAGAAGTCTACGACACAGGGGCCGATGGGCGCTTGCCGAGGGAAATGCGTGCCGTCCACCGGCAGTTCTTTCAGCGCGCGCCATAATGCCCGCTCGTGCGGAGTCGTGTTGGCTCGGAGTCGCTTGGCGGCTGCTCGGCGGATTGATGTTGAAATCATGGGCATCTCACTCGCGGATAGATCATCCCGCCCCGCTCGCTGCGCGAGCGACCCTCCCCCTCCAGGGGAGGGTGAACGCGTCCTGTTCTAAAGCAACGGCTCACTGTGGAAAGCCTAGAACCGCCCGCCGGTTCGAACCAGCCGCACGATCAAGAGCAGCACGATGGCGCCGATCGCGGAATAGATGATCTCCGATACCAGGCCGGTACCGAGATGGACGCCGAGCTTCGGAAACAGATAACTGGCGACCAGCGCGCCGGCGATACCGACGAGAATATCCCCGATGATGCCAAAGCCGGTGCCGCGCACGATCTTTCCGGCCAGCCAGCCCGCGATCAGGCCGACGAATAAAATAACGAGAAGACTTTCATTGGACATTTGCATAAAAACGACTCCCCCCTGTTTGCACGCGCCTGTCTTCGCGCCGCGTTTGAGCCTATCCATAATTGCCGGATGTGACGACTCCAATCTAGAGGGGCATTCTTCGATCGGATTTTGTTGCTATGCGGAAGATGCGCCGAACGCTTCAATGGCCCCGTGCGCCCGCTATTGCGCGGCAACTAGCGTGCTGCGTTCAGCCAGGATGCACCTTGCGATCCGGTCCGGCCCGACCTGGACGTTGGGCGGCAGCGCCTCGAGGCAGCGGGCCTCCGTGAAACCGCAGCGCGGCGCGAACGAACAACTGGTCGGCGCCTTGTCGAGCGAGGGCGGCGTGCCCGGTATCGTTTCCAGCCGCTGGCCTCTTTTCGCTCCGTGCACGGTGGAGGCCAGCAGCCCGCGTGCGTAAGGGTGGATCGGCGAGCGCACGATCTGGCTGAGCGTGCCCTGCTCGACGATCTGGCCGGCATACATCACGGCCACCCGGTCGCAGATTTCGATCGCAACCCCGATATCGTGGGTGACGAAGATGACGGACATGCCAAACTCGCGCTGCAATTCGCGCAGCAACAGCAGGATCTGGATCTGCACGGTGGCATCGAGCGCGGTGGTCGGCTCGTCCGCGAGCAGGATTTTTGGCTTGCAGGCCAGCGCCAGCGCGATCATCGCGCGCTGCCGCATGCCGCCGGACATCTCGTGCGGATACGCATCGAGCCTTCGTTTGGCGGAGGGAATGCGCACCACTTCCAGCATTTCCAGCGCGCGCGCTTTTCCCTCAGCCTGGCTTTTGCCCTCGTGGCGCATCACGGTTTCCGCGATCTGGCGGCCGATGGTGTAGACCGGATCGAGCGCGAGTGCGGGCTCCTGAAAAATCATCGAGACGGTCTGGCCGCGGAACGCCGACAGTCCTTCGTCATCGAGCGCCAACACGTCGCGTCCCAGCACCCGAACGCTGCCCGAAATCTGCGTCCGCTTTTTCGGCAACAGCCGCATCAGCGCGCGCAAGGTGACGCTCTTGCCGGAACCGGACTCGCCGAGCAGCCCGAGCACTTCGCCCTCGCCAAGTGAAAAGCTGAGATCGTTGACGGCATGGACGGTGCGCTCGCCGGTGAAGCGAATGTT
>JAQGKJ010000419.1 GCA_028290165.1 Bradyrhizobium sp.
GAACGCATACATGCGGCTGCGGGGCCAAATACAAAGTTACCGTGACGAAAGCGACCGCGGGGTACATGACCTGTGAGAAATGCGGTATCCTGATGGACAGCCCAGCCAACAATAGCCGTCTGGTTTATAGCCGGGCGTATTCGCGGAGTGCCTGATCTCGCCGACGTCGGCAGGCCGACGCAAATGCCAGTTTTACCGCCTGATCGATTGGTGCCGCACCAGCAAGGTGCATCTCAAACGCCGCCGCGAGCCATTCACCGTCGCCGCCGAGCGCGCCCGATCGAGCCTGATCGGCAATGCGCGCAAGGCTGGCGGCGAATTCGTTCATGGCCCGAACCTCTTAATGGTCCACGGTTTCGTCATTCTGATCGAGCGGTTCATGGCGCATTCCCTCTCCGTCGTCAGGGCGCCCGAACAGTTCAAGCAGCCGGGTTTTCAACCGGTCGATCTCGGCCTGAATTCTCTCCGGGTCGTCGACGCCTGAAAAAAATTTGAGGTTCGATATCCGCCGATCAGAGAGCTGGGTTTCCAGATCGCCGATGCGTTTGTCGATCCGCCTGATTTCGTACTCGCTCGCCCTTCGGCACCTGATCGAGCAGAACGTCGCGGGCCTGCCGGTCGCCTTCGACGGCGGCAAAATTCGCGGGCACAACGCGCATGTCGTCGGCATTTTTAATTTCTCCACTTGGCATTCACTTCGTAACTTGCGGCGTAACACGCGCGACTCCCAGACCGGTCGCAGACCCCCTACCCCCAATTCCTTTCGAGGTACGCCCCGGGGGTGTGCCGTGCGCTGTCATCGCGCATCGCGCGCGCTCTTGTCATCGATAGCCGCTTCGACCTCTCGATATTTCGTCAGCTTGTCGAGACTTCTGAAACGCTGCTCGGCAGTTTCCTCACGCCAACCGCTGAACAGATTGGAGCCCACGTACCACTTCACCCTGTGGACGTCGCACACGAACCAATGCTCGCTGCCCGAATTCAGAAATCCGTTCGTCATGTGACAGATCGGGCAGCCACCGAAATAATCGCCCCGTGTTTGCGTTGGTAAGCGCACGATGTTGTCGAGGTGGTTGTCAGGCATATGAGCCTCCAAGTTTTCTTGCGTCGAAGTTGCGCAGCAAGGTGTCGCAATGGCACAACACGCGCGACACCCTGCTCCACCCTATAAGGGGGTGTCGCAGGTGTCGCAGTGTCGCAAAGCCGTGCTTAGCAGGCACTTCTGGCATTGGGGAACGTAGAGCTTTCATTTCAAGGTGTCGCATCTTCGAAAAGCCTTGTGTTTCCGAGGGTTTCTTCCGTTGCGACACTTCGGTCTCTGAAGGTGTCGCAAGGTGTCGCAAAGACTTTGCTATTCGGGCATCGGGCCGGGCACCACATAGGATCGTCTATGCCGTGACGCCGGGTCCACGCGACACTCGACCGCCAATACGCCGTTGGCGATCCACGCTTTGAGCAGCGTCTTGATCCGCCTCTTTTCGGCGACGACATCTATATCGAGCACCTCAGCGACAGCGTTGCCGATCCAATCACCGGACTGACTGTCGTTTCGATAGTCTGTTTCGGCCGCCATCACGCGCACTCGCATCATGTCTGCGGTGCTGACGCCCTCGAAAACGCCGGGCATTTTCCAACGTTCGACGGTGGCGACGCTGTCGCCGTTCGGAAGATCAACAGGGACAAGGTGGAACCACTCAGCGGCTCCTAGAGGCTGGTAGTTTGACTTCCCGTCGGTAGCCCGGAAGTAGCCTCGGCGGTCGCCGACGCGCCCTTGCTGCGACTCTACCTCGCTCATAGCATTCAGAATGCGGACCGATCGGGCGGCGTTCACGAGCGCCGATGCGCCGCGCGCATCCGAGACACCAGTTTCGACCTGGCCGCCCATCGGCGGCTTTCTTACGTGATGGACGATCTCCACGGCCATGCTGTTCGCCGCCGCGATCTGCGCCCATTGCTTCACGACGCGATCGATCGCCGTGTTGTCGTTCTCCGAGACGCTATGGCAACCGACGAAAGGATCGACGATGACGACATCGAAAAAGGTGAAGTCGAACGCGGCCGGTAAGTCGGCGACGACAATTTTGCCGCGCTCCATGCTGGCCGCGATGATTGGATGATCGAGCCCCGACTGATAGTGGAACTTGTCGTTAAGCTCCCTTGGGTCAATGCCGTAGTTCTGGCATACAGCGTACGTTCGGCGTATGATCTCGACGGCGGGCTCCTCCAAATTGATGTATAGAACGTCCTGCCGGACCGGCACCGCGACGCCGAGCAGGTTTAGGCCAAGCGCTATCGCGATGCCCTCGGCGATTGCCAGCGTGGATTTACCGACGCCGCCGTCAGCAACGGTCACGCTCACGCACCGCGCAGATAGTGTTTGCCGTAAATGAAATCACGACGCGGGAGCAATGCTGGATCACTGAAATTCGAAAGCGGTTTGATCAAATTGACGTTCGGTCGCGGAGCTGTTTCGCTTGCATCGTCCTGAGATGCTTGAACGTCGAGCGCCATATAATGATTTCAATAACTTACGCGGCATATTAGCAGCATTAGCGGCGTATATTAGCGGCATGCCGGGAGACCAAACTAACGATCCGCGCGAGAAACCCCAGAGCGACTCGATTGGCGCTTTGGCATGCCCCGCTGAACCACAACGTCGCGGCGTTTCATGGCGATTACAGCTGCAGCCGCGCCTGTTCTTGGCGCCGCCGTTCTTTTTTTGCGCGGGGCGTTCGACCTGGATCCGATCTGACTATCACGCTGCCTGCGGACCGCGGTCACCCAGAAGGCGCTGCGTGACGTCTCGTCTCACTTATGCGCAAGATCCGCAATCTAGCATAGTCGACGCTCAAGCATGCGATTGTGCCGATGTCTGCTTTGCCGCGCATAACAGACTCAAGTCAGACATCACGCCATGTCCGAAAAGTGCCGAAGTCATCGCCGATGCAAGCCACTCGATCAGAAATTCCAGGTAAATTTGCCTTTGACGGCATGGTCATGCAGATGCGTGGCCAACTCCCCGAAATACGACAGGCCGATCTTGGCTCGCGGACTTAGCTGTAAGTCGAATCCGCTCTCGACGATCGCCGCATCGCGGGCGAGAGGCACGCCCGCCACCGAGAACGAGACCCCGGTGGAGAGAAAGGTCAGCGCCGTCGTCGGCGTCACATCGCTGTAGGCGTGCTGCCAGTAGGCCGAAACGCGCGGTACGATCGACATCCCGTTCACTAACGCGAAGCTTTCCGCGATTCGCAGGCCGAGCGACGAATAACCGATATCTTCAGTCACGCGCGAACCGGCAAGCGCAGCGCCGCCGCCGGCCTCGGTAAAGCTGCCGGTGTCGAGATGCACATAGGCCAGTCCCGCGAACGGCTCGACCGCCAAGTTACCGAACGCCCTCGCGTAGCCGACTTCGCCGAACAGCTGGCTGGTGCTCGCGCCATAATGCGCGGTCGCATTGTCGATGAAGCCGGGAAACAGGATCGTGCGGCTGGTGCCGATCGTGTTCCATGCGAAGGCCGCGCCGGATCGGAAATTCAGCGGTCCATAGTCCGCGCCGGCGTAGGCGGCAAGATGCGCCGTATCGATATTGGCAGCACTTGCGCGCGCATTCACGTTGACGCTCGAATTGGTGTAGCCGCCGGCGATGCCTAGCCGCCAGTTGTCACCGTAGCGACGGTCGACACCGGTAAAGAAGCCGGCCAGGCTGCGCGAAACATCGGCCGCGTTGCCATCACCGCTGATCCTGCCCCAAGCGCCGATGCCCTGTGACCACCATGTCAAATCAGATGCCGGAGCTTGCGCCGCGAGCGGCGCGGCCTTGACCGGAAAACCCGACTTGCCGACCGCGTCGTAGGCATTCGATGTATCCGTATAAGCAAAGGCCGGTCCTCCGATGCCGAGCGCCGCCATTGCTCCGCCGGTGCCCGCAAACGACGCCTGGCGCAGCCGCCCTTCCAAGGCGTCGCGTACGAACAGGCTGTCGTCGGCCAGTGTGCTCTGCAAGCTGGCGTGAATTTCGCCCGACAGGCTGTCGAACGCCTGCCTCGCCGACGCGCCGCTGAGGCCCGCCGCCGCCAGGAAAAGCGGATTATCCGTCGGGAAACGATCGAACGCACCAGCTACCGCGCGCTGGTTACGTGTTAGCGCCTGATCCTGGAAGAAGGTCGGGTTGCGGCTCAGGTTCAGAAAAACATCGTTGGCGTCATAGGACAGCGTCGCCGTCAGGAACGCAAGATTGTCGGTGACACCGGAAAACGCCCCGCTCACGCCGCCATTGGCGGCGAGAATTCGATAGGTCACCGCCGACGAGTAGGCGCCGGCTGGCGATACAACCTGCACTGTGCCGCCGGACAGCGTTGCCGTGCCGGTGGCGAGGATCTTGTCCGATTGTCCGGCGAGGTTGGTCTCCACCTGATAGACGCCGCCGGTGAAGCTGACGTTGCCGCTGACGTTCAACGTGCCGATCGAATGGCCGGGCCCGACCGTGCCGCCGTTCACAATCAGGCCGCCCAGTGTGCCATTGCCGGCCAGAAGCCCGCCATTGATGGTGAATGGGCCTGTGGTGCCGTCGATCGAGCTGATGCCGCCGTTCATCACGGCGGGCCCGGCGATGCCACCGGCGAGCACCGAGAACAGGCCGCCGTTGATTGTCGCCGCGCCAACGGTGCCGGCGATCGTGCTCGTGCCACCATTGGTCGTGACCGGTCCGCCAATTCCGCCGGCAAGCACCGAAAACGAACCGCCATTGACCGTCGACACGCCGACGGTGCCGGCGATCGAGCTCGTGCCACCGTTCGCAGTGACCGATCCGCCAATTCCGCCGGCCAGCACCGAGAACTGACCGCCATTGACAGTCGCCGCCCCGATCGTGCCGGTCACCGACAGTGTACCCGCCTGCACCGTGAAGGGCGAGTTCGCAAGCGAGCCGGCCACATTGAGCGTGCCCTGCAGCACGGTCCACGGCAGCACCAGCGCATTGGTGCCCGTGAGCGTCCAGGTCGAGGCATCGATCTTGTTGAAGCTGGCAAAGCCCCGGTATTGCGCCGCCGGTCCGATCAGCGCTGCGTTGAAGCTGCCGCTTCCCGACGCACCGCCGAGCTGGAACACGTCGGCGCCGGTACCGACCACGTTGCCGGAGATGACGCTGGTCGGCGCAATGGTCAGGATGTTACCGCTGCCGGCGAACTGAACGGCTGTCCCGCCGGTGCCGGTGATCGTTCCGGCGTTGAAGACATTCACAGCCCCAACCGTCGCCGACACCCCGGTCGGTCCCGTGATGGTGCCGAGGTTGTTGAGGGCGCTTGCAGTGCCTCCAAGAAAATTGATTCCGGCCAGGGTGCCCACAATCGCGGCGGAGTTATTGACGACGTTTTTTCCGGTGGTCGCGGTGACATCGATGGCATCGC
>JAQGKJ010000432.1 GCA_028290165.1 Bradyrhizobium sp.
GCTGAGCTGGGCATCATTCAACAACGCGCCGCGGCGCATTCAAAACGGCGGCTGGGCGCGCGAGGTCACACAATCCGATTTCGCGGTCGCCGACACGATCTCTGGCGTCAACATGCGCCTGACTTCCGGCGGTATTCGCGAGATGCACTTGCACCAGTTTGCCGAGTGGGCCTACATGACCTACTGCACCTGCCGGATCACCACTCTCGACGAATTGGGCCGGCCTTATATCGCCGACGTGAAGGAAGGCGACCTCTGGTATTTCCCCGCCGGCCTGCCGCATTCGCTGCAGGGGCTCGGCCCGGACGGCTGCGAGTTCCTTATATGTTTCGATGAAGGCAAGGCCTCCGAATTCACCACCCTGCTGGTGTCGGAATGGTTCACGCATACGCCGCCGGATATCCTCGCCGAGAACTTCGGTGTTCCGGCCGAGACGTTCCAGGATATTCCGCTGCGCGACCTCTACATCTTCCAGGGCAAGTTACCCGGCGATCTGGCCGCGGACCGCGAGGCGGTGAGCGGAAAGGGCGCGCCGCCGCACCCGTTCACCTTCTCGCTCGGATCGGGAGCCCCGGCGCGCGAGACGAAGGGCGGTACGGTGCACATTGCCGACAGCCGCAACTTCACGGTTTCCACCACGGTTGCCGCTGCGCTGGTAACGGTGCGCCCCGGCGGCCTGCGGGAGATGCACTGGCACCCCAATGCCGACGAATGGCAGTACTGGATCAAGGGCAAAGGCCAAATGACGGTTTTCAACACCGGCCCGAACGCCATCACGATGGACTTCAGCGCCGGCGACGTAGGCTACGTCAAGAAGAACCTCGGGCACTATATCAAGAACACAGGCGACACCGACCTGCAGTTCCTCGAAGTGTTCAGAAGTTCCTATTTCGCGGATGTCTCGCTGTCCGACTGGATTGCCCGTACGCCGCCGGCGATGGTTGCCCAGCACCCGAACGTGAGCGAGGCTACCATCGCAAGATTCCCGAAGGACAAGCCGGAAGTCATGCCGACGTGATCGGATCAGGGGCACTTTCTCGCTTTTGCCAAGAGCACATGCTGCCCCTCTGACTTCGCTCATCCGTCTGTCCCACAGGATCTTTGCAATCAAAGAGGTAGCAGACTTCGTGGATATCAAACCCCTGCTTGGCCTCTGCGGTGTACTGATCGCTGCTATGACGTCCGAATTTAACGACCAGGTGACGTCCATCGCGCTCACCGACGTCCGCGGTGCACTCGGGATCGGCCACGATGCTGGAACCTGGATCGAAAGCCTGTATGTGTCGGCCGAGATCATCGGCATGGCGACCTCGCCCTGGCTACTGATGACCTTCACATTGAGGCGTTGGACGCTTTTTGCGATCGCGCTGTGCGGAGCCTCGAGCGTGCTGATCCCGTTCAGCCCGAACATCGAGGCGATTTACGCTTTGCGGCTGCTCCAGGGGCTCGCGGGCGGCCTGATCATCCCTCTGCTGATGACCACGGCTTTGCGCGTTCTCACGCCGGACATTCGGCTCTACGGCTTGGCGGTCTACGCTTTGACCGCGACCTTCACGCCCGCGCTGGCTTCGACAGTGGCCGCGTTTTGGACTGATATCGTCGACTGGCGTTTCGTGTTCTTGCAGACGATCCCACTCTGCTCTCTGGCCGGCGTTCTCGTCTGGTACTGTCTGCATCAGGATCAGCCGAGATATGAACGGTTCCGAATGCTGGACTGGCGCGGCGCGCTGCTTCTGGTGATTGGGACCGGCGCCTTGAGCACCATGTTGTATCAGGCTGACCGGCTGGACTGGTTCAACTCAAGGCTGATCTGCGTCCTTGCTCTGGTGAGCGCCATCGCCATTCCGCTGCTGCTGGTCAATGAGTGGTTCCACCCTTTGCCGTTTCTAAAGCTGCAGATGCTCGGCCGCCGCAACTTCGCTTACGGTGCGCTTGGTTTGTTCACCTTTCTGGTTATCAGCCAATCCGGTTCGACCGTGCCTTTGCGATACCTGCAGGAAGTCCAGGGTTACAGACCGCTGCAATCCAACCTGATCACGCTGGAGATCGCGGCGTCGCAACTCGTGATGCTGCCCGCCATGGCGCTGCTATTGGATTACAAGCGGGTCGATGCGCGCGTCGTCAGCCTGGTCGGGCTGGGGCTGATACTCGCATCCTGCACCGGCTCGTCCTTCCTCACGGTTTATTGGAACCGGGATCAATTCTATTTCTGGCAGCTGCTCCAGGCGGTCGGTCAGCCGATGGTGGTCATGCCGCTGCTGATGATGGCCACCAATACAGTCGCCGGGCCGGCGGAGGGCCCTTTCGCGGTTGCGCTGGTCAACACGTCACGAGCTGTCGCCGAGGCAGCGAGCGCCTGGTTCCTGGGGCTGATCGATCGTTGGCGCAACGCTCTGCATTCCGACCGTATCATCGATGAGGCTGGCCAGGACCGCTGGCGGGTGATTCAGAACAACGGCGTGCTGCCCCAGTATCCACCGCCGTTGATGCCAGACGGTCAGCCCCGCATGCCGAACGGCCTGGAAGGCTTCAGCCATGCCGTTGAGCAGCAGGTAGCGATTTTATCGACGAGCGACACCTTCCTGATCCTTGGAGCCCTGACCGTGTTCCTGATGGTCGTGGTGATGACGTTGCCGGTCCGCACCGTCCCACCGCGTATCCTCTTTGCAAAGCACTAGGAAGGCGCATGACAGAGGATATAGCCGAACTCGAGACGCGTCCCACCGAGCCGGAGCGGAACGAACAGCCGGACCTGGCCCCGACGCGCAAGAACGACAATCAACCTCAACAGAAGCATGAAACGTCGAAGGATCGAAAGGCGCAGGAAGTTGCCAAGTCTCCCTTGCCTCTCCCGCGCTGGCCCTTGGTTCTGGTCGGGCTTGTCGTGGCGATCTTTGCCGCAGTGGTCCTGTACATCATTTTTCGACCTCGCCCGGACGTATGGACCGCCGATGCTTATGTGATGGTCCATTACGCCGCGATCGCACCGCGCATCCCCGGTCAGGTCGCCACGGTGCCGGTTGACGACAACGACGTCGTCAAGACCGGACAAGTGCTTGCCACTCTCGACTCGCGCGACCAGGAGACCGCCCTGGCTGCCGCCGAGGCCGCGGTCGCACGCGACCGATCGCAACTCAACGAGACCTTCGCGACAGTGTCACGCCAGCCGTCGATCATAGCAGAGCAACAAGCCGCCGTTGCATCGGCGCGCGCCAAGCTCGATTTTGCGCAGGCGAACGCGCGCCGCTACGGCAATCTCGCCGTGACGGGAGCCGGCACGATGCAGGAGCACCAGCAAGCCGACACCACGCTTGCGCAGGGTCAAGCCTCGCTGGATAGCGCTGAAGCTTCGCTCGATGCGGCACGCCGGCAATCGGACGTGCTGAAGGCCCGGAGATCTGCAGCAGAGGCAGCGGTGAAGGCCGATGAGGCTCAACTTGAACAGGCCAGGCTCAATCTGTCCTATACGCGGATCAGGGCCCCAATTGATGGCATGGTGGGCGAGCGGTCGGTGCAGGTCGGCAATTACGTCGGCCCCGGCACGACGTTGATGACTGTGGTGCCGCTCGACCAGGTCTATATCGAAGCGAACTATCGCGAGGTGGATCTGCTGCACGTCCGCAGCGGCCAGCCCGTAACCGTCCATGTGGACGCCTACAACATCGACCTGAACGGTAGAGTGGAGAGCGTGCCGCCGGCCTCCGGCGCCGCATTTGCGCCCATCGCCCCCAACAATGCCACCGGCAATTTCACCAAGATCGTGCAACGGCTGCCGGTCAAGATCGTGGTGACGCAAGGGCAACCTTTGGCTAAGCTCCTGCGCGTGGGCTTGTCGGTC
>JAQGKJ010000434.1 GCA_028290165.1 Bradyrhizobium sp.
ACTCTTCCCTAGAGCACGTCGACCGCAGGGACATAGATCGAAGGATCGTTGCGCGCGAAATGAACCCAGAGCTTGCCGTTGCGGTCGGTCGGGACTTCAAAACCCTTGACCGCGATGCTCTTGATACCTTCGATGCCGGATTTGATGAAGATGGTGTCCGTGCCGGTCACCACCCGCAGCATTTCGAAGCTCAGTGACGGCATGGTCGTGCCCTGGGCCTGCATGACCATCGGCACCCGCCGGACAATGCCGTCGCGCTCCGGATTGATCGTGAGCAGGCCGCGTCCGGCGGCCGCCGTTTCCAGGACGCGCGTGTTGCGCAGCAGGCCCGGAAAATTGAACATATACCGCTGAGGGTCTTCGCCCAGCATCGCCAGCCCCGTCACCGGCAGCGTCTTGTCGAGTTCTGCAATGACGTAGGGAAGCCCGGATTCTCCCATCACCACGCGCGAGCGCCGCATCGTGTCGGCGAAAACCTGGTCGTTGCTCGGCAGCGCCCGCAACTTTTCCCGGGTCGCCTCGTCGAGATTGCGAAAGGTGTCGGCGGCGGCGTCGGGATTGAGCCGGTCGGGCTCGGAGAAAATGACGTCGAAGGCGATCGCGACGGCACCCAATCTGGTCAGGTTGGCGACCATGTCCGCGATCCGCGTCCGCGGCCACGGCCACTGGCCGAGCTTCGCCAGGCTCTTCTCGTCGATATCGACAATGGTGACCGGTCTGGCGGTCTTCACGCGATGATCGATGCGCTGGAACGTATCGAAGACCCTGACGCGGAGTTCTTCGATCGGGGCGGGATCGGCGATACGCATCGCCGCGAAGGAGATCAGCAGCGCAAGGCATATCAGCCTGGCATAGCCGAACTTCCGCGCGAACCAGCGTCGCAGGATCCTCAGGCGCTTCATGCTGCTTGGATATCAGGTTCGGGCAATTTGATCATGTCTGCGATTGGCCTTCACGCCTCCAAAACCCCTTGCAAAACCCCTCGCGAAGTCAGGGCGGCGATTTGGGCGCGCTTCAGACCGGGGGTGGAGAACTCGTCGCCGCTACCCCACAGGAGCAACTCATTTCCGAAAGGGCAGAGCCGGTCAAAGTATGATTTCCTGCTGGAACAACTCCGTCATCTTGGCCTTGCACGCCAAGTTGTGCAAACTGTTTTTTGGCTGCAAGCCGTGACCACGGAGTAGATGATGTCAGACGTCGCTGGCGGGAAGAAACCGCAACCCGCGGGGCAGCATGAAGCTGTCCGCGCGCTGCTCCGGGCCGGCAGGAACGACGAAGCGATCGTCCGATTGTGCGCGGTCAGCATCACCCACGCGGACGACATCGAGGCCAGGGAGCTGTTGTTCGACGCGTTTTTCCAGAAGCGCGACTGGGCGCCGGCGCTGGTTCTCGCCGAGCAACTCAGCCGTGGCCGGCCAGATAGCGCCCGCCTGCAGAAGTCCGTGATCGCGACGCTGTCGAACATGAAGCGCTTTGAGGAAGCTATACCGAAAGCCCTGCAATATATCGAGCGGCACGGCGAAGACCTGATCATCCTGGACGCGCTCAAAGTTGCGCATTTCTATACCGGCAAGGTCGACGAAGCCGTTCGTTACGGGCAGCGCGCGCTCGACCTACGGGACCAGGAGGCCTGTCGGAAGCCGTCCGCCTCCGCGATGACGGAGCCGGCGGGACCGCCTTCGGGACGCAACGTCATCTCGTTTTCGCTATGGGGACCTGCCCCCTTCTACAGTTACGGCGCCATGATCAACCTGGTGCTGAGCCGCACCGTCTACCCCGGCTGGAGCTGCCGCTTCTATGTCGATGCCACCGTACCGCGGCCGTGCGTCGCTTTCCTGCGCGACAACGGCGCGGATGTGCGCAACATCGAGGACGAATATCCGGGCGTCGGCCTGTTCCAGCGTTTTCTGGTGATGAACGATTCCACAGTGGGGCGGTTTCTGGTGCGTGACTGCGACGCGCGGCTCTCGGCCGCGGAGGCCGATCTGGTGGCGCAATGGATCGACAGCGGCCTTCCCTTCCACGCGGTGCGCGATCATGTGCTGCACAACGAATTGATGATCGGCTGCACCTGGGCCGGACGCACCGACTGCGGCATCGACATCGTCGAGCTGATGCGGCGCTATTTCACGTTCGGGCCGACCGCGAAATATGGCCATGACCAGCGCATGCTCGGCCTGATGCTGTGGCCGCTGATCCGCAACCGCTGCCTGGTTCACGACAAATATTATCGGCTTTCCGGCGTCGATACCGTGCAGCTAACGGATCCCAAAAGCCATTTCGGCGCCGGGCACCAGAATATCGACGCGGTGCTTTCCGAGGTCGAGCAGCTCGGGATCCCGCGGGTGCTGTAGCGGAGTTGGCCGCAAGCCTTTGAGGCCGGGCGAGCCGGCCGGCGGCTCATGGCTGGCAGGCGCTAGACGACGTGGAAGTCGGCAACGTGCAGTTGCGCCTTGAGGACGGCGGTCAAAGTGATCGTATCCTGGGCATCAATGGCGACGACCGTATTGCCGTGGCCGTCATCCTGCGTTGCGTTCAAGGCCGCCTGCGCGTTCGCAAAGATCGAGCTGCTGAACTGGAGTGCATCGGCGGCCGGATGGAAGTCCGTCACCGTATCCTTGCCGACGCCAGCGAAGTTGAAGACAAAGGTGTCGCTGATGCCGCCGCCGGTCAAGGTCTGGTTCGGAGCGCTTGCGACGATCGTATTGCTCGCCGCCGGACCGGGGTCATGCACGACCACGGGACCCACTGGACCGGAGGAAGCCCGGGGATCTACGATGAGCACGCCGCCATTGGAATCACTCGAGTGTGCGAATGTCGAATTTGTATAATCCCCCAGCAGGGTAATATTCAGCGCGGTGTTGTCGGCAACAGTGTGGGTTGCATCCGTTATCGTCAGAACTGTGCTGGCGTTCGTCGAGTCAGGCGTCACTACGGTCGAGGCGTCGTCGAATCCCTTGAGATCGATTCCGTCGGTGCCCGATAGACCGGAGATCTGGCCGCCAAAATGGGTTGGGTCATCGAGCTTCAATGTGCCGGTGGGAGCATTGAAGGTAACTGAACCCGAATAGGAGCTGGCGGTGTCGATCTCCGCCGTGGAACCAGCCTCGATCGTAATCGGGCTGTTGCCCCCGATGACGACATCGGTGCCGCCGTTGACATCGATGGTGTTGTTGTGCGGCGTGGGATCGGTGGCCGGGCCGAATGCCAGCACCTGGACGTTGCTGGCCACCAGCGAGCCGGTATGTTCGGGATCGATGCCATTGCTGGTGACGGTTGCGGCATTCGATCCGCCCGACGTGATGGTATAATCCGAGCGCGCGTCGCTGAAGATGGCGACGTTCCAGCCCACGCTGCTTCCACTGGTAAAGTGGTCGGTTGGCCCCGGACCGTTTGACGTGTTCTGGCCGACGAAATAGTACTCGTTGTTGACACCGCTCTCGCCGGTCACGTTATCGGTGTAGTGGGTTCCGGCGAAATACTTGTTCTGACCGTCGTTAAGGCTTGAATCGTTGACATTGAGCCCGGTCGTCCGCAGATCGAAGGTCTTGAACAGGTATTGCGAGGTCTCGTCGGGCAACGCATTGACCAGATTGTCATAGGTAAGGGTCATCCGGCCGTCGCCCATGACGGTCAGGTTACCGAACGCCTCCGTGGTCGGGTCGGAAAAGCTGGCGAGTGTCGCGACCGTAGCTTGCTGAGTGCTGCCGTTGGTCACGCCGTATTCGAGAATATGCGTGCCGAAATCGTCGCCGTAGACGACCACAACGTCATCCTGACCGGCGACGGCCGGGTCGGAGAATTCACCGATCCTGATGTTCTGCGCGAGGCCGTCCGCAATCTGGAACGTCGTGTGGAAACCACCAGTACCCGTGAGCGCGAATTCAACCTGATCGTGAGTGCCCGCGCTGTCGTTGACAGTCTCGTTCCAAGCCACCGCATATCGGCCGCCATTTGCCGATGAAACCTGCACAAACTGGATCGCCTGGGCGGTCTGACCCGGATATGAGCTGAGCGAGGGGATCGTCTGCCATACGATGTGGTTTGTCGCACCCGACGCATAGTGGCTCAGGTCGGGCTGGATCGTGAAACTCTGGATCAGGGGGTTGGAATAACTAAAGTTAGCCGGGCAGCCATTGGCCGCGTAAGCCTGGAAGTGGATCGCATCATGCTGCTGACCGGTGAGATTGAAATTTGAGACGGCGCTAGTGTCGGCCTCGGCGATTGCTAATGCATAAACCGCGTTGGTGCTGCTACCGATGCTGCGGAACTGCCAGGCGGGCATGTGTGCTGGATCGATCGTCACCGATGTGGCGCCGCCTTCGGTAATCAGAGGCGAGAAGATCGTGGACGACCCAAAGGTACCATCACTGTTGATCTGCGTTATCTGGAGCTCGAGATTATATTGCGAGCCGTTGTACTGGTCCCAGGCTATATCGTAGCTGGTCGCCATACCCGAGCTGCTATTCTTGAAGCTCTCCGTGATATCGTAGTTCGTATTCTGGGTCTCAGCGGC
Organism: Bradyrhizobium sp.; assembly: GCA_028290165.1. Next base: position 4,517 of record JAQGKJ010000434.1, read on the forward strand.
AGTGCCGATTCGAATCGGATTGCTGAACGTGACCCCGCCATCCCCGCTCAAGTTCGGCGTGCCGATGACTTCCCACAGGGCGTTGCCGCCGCTGCCGTCGGTGTTGACCTGCCCCTTGTAGACATAGATGCCTTCGGGCGTCAGCGCCGAACCGACGTTTGGTATGATGAAGTTGGACCGCGCGGGAGCATTCACGGTGATGGTGCTCACCGTTTGCGGTGCATGATGGCCCGGCAGAAAGAACGGATCCAGCGACTCGACGTATCGCGTGCTGACGT
>JAQGKJ010000487.1 GCA_028290165.1 Bradyrhizobium sp.
ATCTGTTTTTGATGGGACGCGGTGCGGCGCATTCGGTGCCGCGCGGCGACGCCCCGGTGCATAGCCTGCTCGATCAGGGCCTAAGCAGTTCATAGGCGACCAACAACGTGCAAAACCCCTACACGCCGAACCGCGATTGCTCGCTGCTGCGGATGGCGAACCTCTACGCCAACGTTAGCCAGCTTGGACGTCCCGATCAGCTCCAGGCCTGCCTGGAGATGATCACGTCGCTGCCGGCTAAGCTGATGAATCTCGGGGATTACGGCATCGCCGTCGGTAACCCTGCCGATATTGTCGTGCTCGACTGCGTGGATCGTGTCTCGGCGGTCGCGGAATTGGCGCAGCCGCTGATGGCATTGAAGCGGGGGCGAACAAGCTTTTCCCGTCCCAGGGCGACCCTCAATTGGCCCGCGACGAAGCCCTAGAGTTTTGCAATGCCGGGATCGAAGTTCAAAACACCCTCGATCCATTTCGCCACCTGAAGCAATTTGTGATCCTCCCGATAGGCGCCGACGATCTGCAAGCCCAATGGCAGGCCATTTTTGCCAAATCCCGCCGGCAGCGTCACCGTAGGCGCACCGAGCAAGGTCCAGGGGGCGCAATATTCCGCCTTGCCAGTAAAACCAAGGCCTTCCGGTGCTTCGCCAAACGCCGGCAGCGTCAGGATGGCATCGAACCCCGACATCTGCATCGCGAATGCCGACCGCAGTTTTTCCTGCAACGCCCTGGCGGCGAGATATTCCAACGCCGTATGGGCCTTTCCCGCGCCGACCAGCGATTTCAGATGATCGCTCGTGCGGTCGGGGTAGCGCGTGACGAGGCCCTCGAAAATCAGCGCGGCCTCGCTGGCGAGGACGGTATTGATCGTGTTCCAGTTGGTAGAATCGAGTTCGCTCAATTCAAGCTCTTGCAGAACCGCATCCCCGCCGCGCAATTTGGCGACCGCCGCATCGAACGCTTTTTGCGCTTCAGGCTCAGCCTTCGACCATTGTTCGAACCGCACGATGGCGAGGCGCGGCCGGTCCAGCGGCGGCACGCCTTGATCGGTATCGACGTGAAAGCCGGGAAGCGGCCGGCCATGCGGATCGCTGTCGCTCGAAGCGGCAAGCAGCGACAACGCCAAGGCGACATCGTCGACCCGGCGCGCGAAGAAGCCGACATGATCAAGCGAAGGCGACAGCGGATGCACGCCGGTGCGGGGAATCGCCCCAAAACTCGGCTTGAGGCCGACGACGCCATTGAATGCCGCAGGCCTGATCACTGAGCCGAGCGTCTGCGAGCCCAACGCCAGTGGAACCAGGCCAGCCGCCACCGCCGCAGCCGAGCCCGATGACGAACCGCCGGGCGTATGCGCGGGATTCCAGGGGTTGACCGTCGGCCCCGGATGCCGCCAGGCAAATTCCGTCGACACCGTCTTGCCGAAGATCGTGGCGCCGAGATTGCGCAGCCGCTCGACCACCCAGGCGTCGACGCTGGGGACGTGATCGCGGTAGACCGGCGACCCGTTCGTGGTCGGCATATCCGCGGTGGCGATGATGTCCTTGATCGCCACGGGAATGCCCGACAACGGCCCCGGCCGGCACGCGGTGTTTTGGGGAAGATACTCGAACGCCTTCAGGCGAGGCTCTATCGCATTCGCCTTCTCCAGGCAGGCCGCGGCGTATCGATCCGCGGCCGCCATATCGTCCCTGAACAGCCGCAGAAGTTCGAGAACCCCCGCGCCCGAAGGAGGTGCGGAGCGTGCAGTTGGAACGGTCATGCCGGCAGGTCCCAGAAAAATCTATTCCGGGAAACCTCGCATAGAACCTGGATATCTGCCAGAGGGGCCGCGCGCTCGCGCTTATTTCATCGCCAGCGCCGGTTCAATGAACTTCTTGACGACAAAAGCCGTGTAGTCCGGCTGCGCCGCCAGATTGCCGAGCGCAATCTGGGTGTCCATCGACACCTTCAGCGCCTCCGGCGAGATGTCCACACTCGGCGGATAGACGCCGTCGCCGAGCATGCGCTTCACCGCTGCCTCGACCACGACCGGGTCGAGGTTCGGAAATTCCTTCTTGGCGATCTCTACCGTTTTGGCTTCGTTCTTGGCCATGAAGCGCATCGCCATTTCCATGGCGTTGACTACGCGCTGCGCGCTGTCGGGATCGACATCGTTGCGCGCGGTCACGGTGGAGAAGGCATAGGCGCCGTAGGTCTTCGGAAATCCGAAGACCACTTTCATGCCCTTGGCGACAGCCTGGTCGAGGCCCGGCTCATACATCACGGCGATATCGGCCTGCTTGGCGACGAACGGCCCCGGCTCGCTGCCGATCGCCACCTGGATCATCTCGACGTCGGTTTTCGGGTCCATGCCGTTTTCCTTGAGCAGCTTCATGAACAATGAGGTGCTGGTGGTCGGCATCAGGCCGGTGACGACCTTCTGGCCCTTGACGTCCTTGATGCTGTCAAACTTGAAGTCGGGCGCGGTCGCGATCCACACCGCCGCGCCATTGACGACATTGGCGATGATATTGACGGGGGCGCCCTTGGACGCTGCGATCGCGGTCCACTCAGGTCCGTGGATCGAAAACTGCGCGCTTCCGGAAATCACGGCAGACAGCGCCACCGTCGGCGCGCCGGCGGTCTCCTTGGTGAGGTCGAGCCCCTGCTGAGTGAAGAACCCCTCGTCGATCGCGACGTAGAGCGGCAGATACAGCATCGACTGGAACGCTTGCGACAGCGTGACCTTCTTGTTTTCGGCAAGCGCCGGCGTCGCGAGCAGGATCGCGATAAGCGCGGTGGCGCGGGCAAGGCGCGTAAGCAACGACATCTGACGTCTCCGTGTGTTCCACATTGGAATTTAGACCTGAACCTGATGCGTGGTGTTCGACTGCTTCCAGGGCAGACTGGTCCGCTCGATGATGTCGATCACGTAATAGAGGACGAACCCCATGATCATCAGCGTGAACAGTCCGACCCAAACCGTGTTGAGATCGTACAGGCTGGACGCGGTGTAGATCAGGTGGCCGAGCCCCCGCTGGGATGAGATGAATTCGCCGACCACGGCGCCGACCAGCCCCAACCCGATATTGATGCGGAAGGTCGCGATGATCGACGGCAGGGTCGACGGCACCACCGCCTTGAAGAAGACCTGATGCTTGTCCGCGCCCATCGAGATCAGCAGCGACTGCAGGTCGACGTCGGCGTCCTTCGCCGCCTGGTAGGCGGCAATCAGCGCCACGATGGCGGTCAGCGAAACCGAAAGCGCCACCTTCGATACGAGCCCGGTGCCGAACCAGAGCACGACGATTGGGGCCAGCGCGATCTTCGGCACGCTGTTGATGGCGACGATGAAGGGCTCGACCAGCCTTGCCACGAACACCGAATACCAGAGCGCCAATCCCAGCAGGGATCCGAATATGGTCCCGATCACAAAGCCGAGGATGGCTTCGAACAGGGTGTACCAGGTGTCCGACAGCAGTTCACCGCTTGCGATCATCTTGAACGCGACGCTAAAGATCCCGAAGGGCGAACCGACCAGAAAGGCGGAGATCCACCCCATGCGCACGCCGATTTCCCACAGCGCAAAAAAGCCGATCACGGCTGCTGCTTGCAGCGCCGCGCGGCCGAGCGCGGTGTCGAACGAGGCGCGGCGGCGCGCACGGCGGGTTTTTCGCTTTTGCAAGGGGGCTGCGCTGGGCATCGTCAGGGTCAAGCGGTTTTCTCGGTCTGGATATCGAGTTCGGCGCAGAGCGCATGGAAGTAGCCCGAAAACCGGCTGTCGCTGCGGGCTGCGATCGGTGAGGCTGCGCCGATATCGATATCGTGCACGATCTTCACGCGCGCGGGACGTCCGCTGAGCACGACGACGCGCTTGGAGAGCGCGACCGCCTCGTCGATGTCGTGCGTCACCAGAATGACGGTCTTGTGATAGGTTTCCACCGCGTCCTTCAGCACGCCCTCGAGATAGAGGCGGGTCTGATAGTCGAGTGCGGAAAACGGCTCGTCGAGCAGCAGGATGTCCGGATCCATGATCAGGGTGCGGATCAACGCCACGCGCTGCCGCATTCCGCCAGACAAGGTTCTCGGATAGGCATTCTCAAAACCGGCGAGGCCAAAGCCTTTGAGATATTCGCGGGCCTTGCCTTCAGCCTCGACACGATCGACGCCGCGCGTCTCCAGACCGAGCAGCACGTTGCCGAGCACCGTGCGCCAGGGAAACAACAGATCTTTCTGCATCATGTAGCCGACGCGGCCGCGCAGGCTCTCGATCTCCTCGCCGCGATAATGCAGCGAGCCGGAATCGGGTTCCAGCAGGCCGGCGATGATGTTGAAGATCGTGGTCTTGCCGCAGCCGCTGGGGCCGATGATGCTGACGAAGTCGCGTTCATTGATGTGGAAGGAGAGATCGTCGAGCACCCGGACCTCGCCGGCCTTGCCGGCAAAGGATTTTCGGACGTTTCGTACGCTCAACTGGAAAGGAACTGTCTGCATCGCCCCCAACAGGCAACTTGTATGCCAGATGTATGCCAGTAGCACGACCGAAAAATGTTTGTAGTATCAGTCTGTTAGCGTAACAGGGTTGGGCCCTGCCTGAGCGCCTGCCGCCTGTTTAGGCAGCGGTCGATCCGTCCATATAGTTCCCATCGCAAGGCGTTTGGCTACAGTGTGCGCCGCGCTTACCACGGAGCCCTATCGATGACGCTGGATATTCTTGTCAGGAATGTTGCTCTGTGGGGCAGCGAAGGCCTGTGCGATCTCGGAATAGCCGGCGGCCGTTTCGTGAGTGTCGGCAACGGCGCCGCTCC
>JAQGKJ010000539.1 GCA_028290165.1 Bradyrhizobium sp.
CGCATTGTATGAGCGGGTCGGCGACCTCGCCGCCTTCGATCTGGTGCGCGCGCATTTCCACGCGCTATTGGAGATCATCTCCACAGAGAAGGGCGCGGTGGTGAAAACCATCGGCGATGCCGTGATGGCGACCTTCATCAGGCCCGAACACGCGATCTTCGCGGGCCTGCGGATGCGCGCGGCGATGGACAAGCTCAATGCCGAGCGCGGCAGGGACGATCTGGTGGTTAAGATCGGCATCCATGAGGGGCCGTGCCTGGCGGACATGCTCAACGAGCGGCAGGATTATTTCGGCCAGACCGTCAATATCGCAGCCAGGGTTCAGGGCCTGTCGACCTCGCAGGCGATCCACATCACGGGGCCGGTGATCGATGCGCCCGCGGTGGCTGCCCTCCTGGACAAGGAATCGATTGTTCCGATTCAAAAGCAGGCTGCACTGCGCGGCATTGCCGACAAGATCGTCGTGTATGAGATACCCTGAGATTGCCGAACCGTAATGCATGCGGCCGGAATCCGGATTGCGCGCGCAGATTTTCCGACCCATATATCAGTGATAGCCGCCGATGCGGCGAGCTGATTCCACAGGAATTCGGTAGGAAGCGATGCTAGACGGACTGCGCCAATTCATTGCCGATGTTATTGCTCCCACCGCGGGTGGAGGTCGCTCGCTTGACGATACCGGATATCGTCTGGCGGCGACGGCATTGCTGGTTCACGTCATCTCGCTCGACGGCGAACCATCGGAAGCTGCAAGACGCAAGCTTCATAGCCTGATCGAAAGCCGCTTCGGGCTTGCGCCAGGAGCTGCGGATCAATTGATCGCGTCTGCGACGCTGGTCGAGGGCGAGGCGGTCGATCTCTATCATTTCACCAGCGTCATCATGCGCTCGGTGGACGAGGAGGGCCGGCTGCGGATCGTCGAGATGATGTGGGAGCTGGTTTATGCCGACGGCCAGGTCAGCGAGTTCGAGGACAATGTGGTCTGGCGTGCGGCCGACCTGCTCGGCGTTTCTTCGCGCGACCGGATCGATCTCAAGCATCGCGTTGCGGCAACACGGCCCGCGCCCGTCACCGGCAGCTGAGACGCGGATCCCGCGGCAATGTGACACGCGGCGGGGAGCCGCTGCGGCCCTCTATCGCGGCACCGGACATGACGAAATTTTAATGCGCCCGACAACCGGGCTGCCGGGCATGTCTGGCGTCAAATTGTTGCTATTTGGTTCTGCCGTGCTGTGCGTTTACGCACGTTGATATGCTTGCAGATGGCTTGCATCCCGCCTAATGCCTATGCTCTCGTCGTGAGCGTTAGCCGCTTATCCTGCAATTTATTTAAGAGCATTGAATCGTGACTGAGGGTGTAACGCTGATTACCGGTGCCTCGGCGGGAATAGGCACCGAATTGGCCCGCGTTTTTGCATCGAACGGTCATCGCGTGGCTCTGGTGGCGCGACGCGCGGATCGCTTGGCGACGTTGGCAGACGAAATCGCGGCCGCCGGCGGGGCGGCGCCGATTGTGATTCCGTGCGACCTCGAACAGCCCGACGCCGGTGACAAAATTGCCGCTGCTTTGGCCGCCGAAGGGGTGGAGGTCGAGTATCTCGTCAACAATGCCGGCTTCGGCCTGTTCGGCCGTGCCGTCGAAATGGACCGCGCCGAACAGCTCGGCATGATCGCCGTCAACATTCGCGCGCTGACCGATTTGTCACTGCGGTTTTCCGGTCAATTGATCAGCAACCGCGGCGGCATTCTCAATGTTGGTTCGATCGCCGGCTTTCTGCCGGGGCCCGGGATGGCGGTGTATTATGCGTCCAAAGCGTACGTGTTATCGTTTAGCGAAGCGCTGCGCGGCGAGCTTGCAGGGTCTGGCGTCCGCGTGACCGCGTTATGCCCTGGTCCGGTGCCGTCGGAATTTCAGGCGCGGGCGGGGTTCGAGCCCGGATTTGACTCCGCGATCCTCAATGTCAGTGCATCCGACGTCGCGAAGGCAGGCTATCGCGGGCTGATGGCCAACAAGCGGGCAGTGCTGCCTGGGTTCGGCATCAAGACCGTCCCGCTTCTGCTGCGGCTGTTTCCGCGGGCGTTTATCCTGGCGGCGGTCAGCCGTTTCCAGTTGCGCAAACGCCCCTGAGTCGGCATCGGGAGGCCGTTTTGGCCCGCGATTTGCTTATCAATTGATATGAACCCAACCGAAATTAAGAACTACTTAAGTAAGATTCTGGCCAGATAGGCCGGACACAAAGAACATTCGATGTCTTTTCAGTCAGGCAAAACCAACGGCAAAACCGCGCTGCATCTCCTCGGAGGGGTGCAAGCCGCCGCACCTTTACCCCTGCCGGTGCTGATCGTCCTGCACCAGGAAGCCTCGACGCCGGGCCGCGTCGGCAATGCGTTGCGGGCGCTCGGACATCCCCTGGATATCAGGCGTCCGCGATTCGGCGATCCCCTTCCTGAAACGCTGGATGGCCATGCCGGCGCGGTTATTTTCGGCGGGCCGATGAGCGCTAACGACCCGGACGATTACGTTCGCCGGGAGATCGACTGGATCGGCGTGCCGCTCCGGGAACAGCGGCCGTTCCTGGGGATTTGCCTGGGCGCGCAAATGCTCGCGATGCAACTCGGCGCTCGCGTTGCGCCGCACCCCGAAGGCCACGCGGAGATTGGTTATTATCCGATCCGCCCCACGCCGGCGGGGCTCGGGATCTGCCCGAACTGGCCGGATCACGTCTATCATTGGCACCGCGAAGGATTTGAACTGCCTGATGGCGCCGAATTGTTGGCGGAGGGAGGCGACTTCCCGATCCAGGCGTTCCGGTCGGGCCATTGCTTCGGCGTCCAGTTTCATCCCGACGTGACCTACGCCATGATGCATCGCTGGACCACGCGCGGCCATGCGCGGCTTGAATTGCCGGGCGCGCGTCCGCGCCACCATCACTTCGCCGATCGCGCGATCCATGACGTGACCGAGCGCGCCTGGCTCAAGGCATTTCTCGACGGATGGCTGGCTCAGGTCCCGCTGCGGGTGATGGCGGAAGCCGCGGAATAACGGCGGTCGATCGCCTTCCAAATCTGCAGTCGCCTTTCCAAATCTGCAAATGTGATAATGTCGGTCTCCAACAAGCTTGCGAGCCAATCAGCAGGCGAAAGCGGGAGGCGGCATGACGGTGACGA
>JAQGKJ010000545.1 GCA_028290165.1 Bradyrhizobium sp.
CGCTCGACAATCTCGCCGTAGCGGTCGCGGTGTTCGGCAGCAAGGGCCGCGCCCAATTGTTCAACCCGGCATTCGCCAGGATGTGGAAGCTGTCGCCGGATGCGCTGCGCGCGCAGCCGCATATCGAGACGGTAGAGGCCTGGTGCCGGCCGCTGTTCGATGACACGCCGACATGGCGGACCATCCGCGAAGCCATTACCAGAATCGAGAACCGGGTCGAGGTGCCGCTGAAACTGGAGCGCAAGGACGGCAGCGTGCTGGACGCCATGACCATGCCGCTGCCGGACGGCGCCACCATGCTGACCTTCCAGGACATCACCGATACCGAGAACGTCGAGCGTGCGCTGCGCGAGCGCAACGAGGCGCTCGAGACCGCCGACCAGATGAAGGTCGATTTCGTCCACCACGTGTCCTACGAACTGCGCTCGCCGCTGACCACCATCATCGGTTTCGCGCACTTCCTGGCCGACCCCGTCACCGGCCCCTTGATGCCAAAGCAGGCCGAATATCTCGGTTACATTACGGCCTCCACCAACGCGCTGCTCGCGATCATCAACAACATCCTGGATCTCGCCACCATCGACGCCGGCGCGATGTCGCTCAATCTGGGTTCGATCGATATCCGCAAGACCATCGAAGCCGCCGCCGAGGGCATCCAGGACCGGCTCGCAACCGACCGCATCCTGCTCAAGGTCGACGTCGATCCCAACATCGGAAGTTTTGTCGGCGACGAACGCCGCGTGGTGCAGGTATTGTATAATCTGCTGGCGAATGCCGTCGGCTTCTCGCCGCAGGATGCGACCGTGGGCCTCAGCGCGAAAAGAACCGACCACAGCGTGACCTTCACCGTGACCGATTCGGGACCGGGGATTCCGCCCGACGTCAAGGACAAGGTGTTCGACTGGTTCGAGAGCCATTCGCACGGTTCGCGGCACCGCGGCGCCGGCCTCGGCCTGTCTTTGGTGAAGTCATTTGTCGAACTGCACGGAGGCAAGGTGGACGTCAATTCGATCGTCGGGAAAGGGACAACCGTGACCTGCAACTTTCCGATTGATCAGGCCGCGCATCGCAACGCCGCGGAATGACCGTTCCCATGACATTCTCGCTGCCGTTGCCGAACGAGACGGCAACCGCGCATCTGATGGCCGACCTGGCCATGCTGATCGGCCCCGGCGACGTCATCACGCTTTCCGGTGACCTCGGCGCCGGCAAGACCGCAGCGGCCCGTGCCATAATCCGGTATCTTGCCGGCGACGACACGCTGGAGGTTCCAAGCCCGACCTTCACGCTCGCGCAGTCCTATGAGCTAGCGCCGTTTCCGCTGCTGCATGCGGATCTCTACCGCGTCAACGACGCTTCCGAACTGGAAGAGATCGGCCTGTCGCCGTTGCCGGAAGCCACCGTGGCGCTGATCGAATGGCCGGAGCGCGCACCATCCGCGTTGCCCCAGGACCGCATCGATATCGCGCTGAGCCATCGTGCGGCGCTGGGATCGACCGCGCGCGCGGCCGAGATCACCGGCTACGGCAAGGCAGCCGCCCAGGTCGCAAGGCTGAAAACGCTGCGGCAGTTTCTCGATGTTGCTGGCTATAGCGAAGCAAAACGCCTGCGCATGCCCGGCGATGCCTCGACGCGTTCCTATGCGCGGCTTGTCCGCGACGATGGCACCGTCATCCTGATGAACGCGCCGCGGCGCCCAGACGGGCAGGCGAGCTATGACGGAAAGTCATATAGCGGTGCCGTGCATCTGGCCGAGGACGTCAAGCCGTTCGTCGCCATCGATGGCGGCCTTCGCGGTCGCGGCTTCTCGGCGCCCGCCATCCATCACGCCGACCTCGACAATGGTTTCCTGATCACCGAGGATTTCGGCAGCACCGGCTTTGTCGAGGGCGATCCACCCGCACCGATCGCGGAGCGCTATGAAACCGCTGTCGACATGCTGGCCTCGCTGCATCGCGAAGCCCTGCCCGAAACGCTCCCCCTGGGGCCGCAGATCAGCTACGCCATCCCTACTTTCGATACCGAAGCGCTGTTGGTCGAAGTAGGCCTGATGCTGGAATGGTATCTGCCGGACCGCGGGGTTGAGCCGACCAACAATTTGTGCGCTGAATTCGTCATGATATGGCGCGATCTCCTGGGCAAGCCTGCGGCTGGCGCGAGCACACCAGAGAAGACCTGGGTGCTGCGGGATTTTCATTCCCCCAACCTGATCTGGCTTGGCGAACGGCACGATATTGCGCGAGTGGGCGTCATCGACTTTCAGGACGCCGTGCTCGGCCCTGCCGCCTATGATCTGGTGTCGCTGCTGCAGGATGCGCGGATCGACATTCCCGAAATGCTCGAGCTTTCGCTTTTGACGCGCTACATCAAGGCGCGGCGCGCGGCCGACGACAGCTTCGATCCGGCCGGCTTCGCCGAGCTCTACGCGATCATGTCGGCGCAGCGCAACACCCGGCTACTCGGCACCTTTGCGCGGCTCAACCGTCGCGACGGCAAGCCACAATATCTGCGCCATCAGCCCCGGATCTGGACCTATCTCAGCCGTTCGCTGGCTCACCCCGTGCTGGCGCGCGCCCGGGAATGGTATTCGGCCAACGTGCCCCCGCCGGTTCCGTAATTTACCGATTGTTAGCCTACTTTCCTTTAACCTGCGGCGGCAAAACCCTGCCCGGAAGCGAGGGCGGCGGCTTTGAGGGCTGGAGCAGGTCAATGGCGACAGAACGGCGCAAAGGTGAACGCGTCACATTCGAACGGGGCATCCCCGCGCATATGATGGGCATCGATGGCACCTGGCGGCGCGAATGCATGATGGAAGACATTTCGGAGACGGGCGCCAAACTCACCGTCGAAGGCTCCGTGGAAGGGCTGCACCTCAAGGAATTCTTCCTGCTGCTGTCGTCCACCGGCCTTGCCTACCGCCGCTGCGAGTTGGCCTGGGTCAACGGCGATCAGATCGGCGTCAATTTCCTGAAAATGGGCGACAAGAAGAAGAAGACGGCGCGGCGCAGTTCGCAGCCGGCGGAAGTCTGACCGCCGCCGGTCGCACAACCGTCATGCGGTGTGGCTATGGCATCAACGATCGGTAGCCCTCGCGAATCACCGTGATATGATCTGGCCTGCCAACAAAACGGTTCGAGAAAACTCCCAAAATGTCCGTCAAACCCACCAAGGCCATGATCCTCGCTGCAGGCCTCGGCGTGCGCATGCGCCCTTTGACGGACCGGATACCAAAACCGCTGGTGCGCGTGGCGGGCCGCCCGCTGCTCGATCATGTGCTCGACAAGCTCGGTGACGCCGGCGTCGGCGAAGCCGTCGTCAATGTGCATTATCTGCCCGACCAGATCATCGACCATGTCGCGCAGCGCGCAAGGCCGCGCGTGATCATCTCCGATGAACGCGACGAGGTGCTCGGTACCGGCGGCGGCGTCGTCAAGGCACTGCCCTTGCTGGGCAAGGCGCCATTTTTCCTCGTCAACGCCGACACCATGTGGATCGATGGCGTGCGGCCCAACCTGGCGCGGCTGGCCGAAGCCTTTGACCCCGCGCGGATGGATATCCTGCTGTTGATGGCGCCGACCACCAGCAGCATCGGCTATGGCGGCCGCGGCGATTACGCCATGCTGCCCGATGGCGCCTTGCGCAAGCGCAGGGAACATCAGGTGGTCCCGTTCGTCTATGCGGGAGCGGCAATCATGTCGCCTTCGCTGTTCGCCGATGCGCCCGCGGGCGAATTTTCACTGACCAAGATGTTCGACGCCGCCAACGAGCAGGAACGGCTGTTTGGGCTGCGGCTCGATGGCGTCTGGATGCATGTCGGAACCCCCGATGCCGTTCAGGCGGCGGAAGAGGCTTTTCTCGAAAGCGTGGCGTAGGTCTCGACGTCGCCTCCAGGTAAGTCGTCATGCCCCGCGAAAGCGGGGCATCCAGTACGCTGCGGCCTCTCGATCTTGCTACTCTTGCTCTGAAATACTGGATCGCCCGCTTTCGCGGGTGATGACAGCGAGAGATGCCCGCGCATGACGAGCGGGTAACAAATTAGAAATCGCACCCCGAATACGCCCATGCCATGATGGCGCCTGATCGTCGAATCAGGAAGGCTCATGCGCGTTTTCAGCGTTCCCGTCTCAGTGCCGTTCTTGCGCACCGTCGTTGCTGCGCTGGTCGATGGCAGGCTGGTCGATGGTTTCGAGGCGCGCTCGGATCCTGCGCGACTGGCGCGGGCGACGCTCTATCTGCCGACCCGGCGCGCCGGACGCATGGCGCGGGAGGTCTTTCTCGAGGTTCTCGAAGCTGACGCCGTGGCGCTGCCGCGGATCGTCGCGCTCGGCGACATCGACGAGGACGAGTTGGCGTTCGCGGAGGAGGCCGAGCAATATGGCGGCGCGGCGCCGCTGGAGATTCCGCCAAAACTCGGCGAGCTCGACCGCAGGCTGACACTGGCAAGACTGGTTGCGGCCTGGGCCAAAAGCCCGGTATCGGCGCCGCTGGTGGTCGGCGGCCCGGCATCGACGCTGGCATTGGCGGGCGACCTGGCGCGGCTGATGGACGACATGGTGACGCGAGGCGTCGGTTGGGAGGCGCTCGACGGGCTGGTGCCGGACCAGCTCGACAAATATTGGCAGCACTCGCTCGAATTTCTAGCGATCGCGCGACAGAACTGGCCGGCGCATCTGAAGGAAATCGAAAAGATCGAGCCGGCGGCGCGGCGCGATTTGCTGATCGAGGCGGAGGCCAGGCGCCTGACCACCCATCACGACGGCCCGGTGATCGCGGCCGGTTCGACCGGTTCGATGCCGGCGACCGCGAAATTCCTCCATGCCGTGAGCACTCTTCCGCACGGTGCGGTGGTGCTGCCGGGGCTCGATACCGATCTCGACGACGCGGCATGGCAACTGATCGGCGGCACCAGGGACGCGCAAGGGAAATTCACCGCGCCGCCGGCATCGAACCATCCGCAATTTGCGATGCACGCGCTGCTCGGCCGATTTGGAATCAAGCGTGGCGACGTCGAAATCCTGGGCGAGCGGGCGCCGCAGGGACGCGATGTCCTGGTTTCCGAGACGATGCGGCCTTCGAACGCGACCGCGCAATGGCAATCGCGGCTGGCCCAGCCCGACGTCGCCGAGAAGATTTCGCTCGGCATGAAGAAACTCGCCGTGATCCAAGCTGCCAATCCCGAGATGGAGGCGCTGGCGATCGCGGTGGCGATGCGCGAGGCGCGGCATCTGGATAAATCGGCGGCGCTGGTGACGCCGGATCGCGCGCTGGCGCGACGCGTGATCGCAGCACTCGGCCGCTGGAATCTCGAATTCGACGATTCCGGCGGCGACGCACTGATGGACACGTCCGCCGGAATTTTCGCACGCCTCGCCGCCGAGGCGGCAGCGAACGGGCTTGAGCCGCCGACCTTGCTGGCGCTGTTAAAACATCCGCTGTGCCGGCTGGGTGGCACGCCCGGTGCGTTCAAGCACGCGGTCGAGACCCTCGAGCTGGCGCTGTTGCGCGGCACGCGGCCGCAAGCGGGAAGCGGTGGGCTGGCGCAGGATTTTACGCGCTTCCGCGATGAGCTTACGAAGCTGAGGAAGGGCGAGACGTCTTCGCTGCACCGCGCCGAACCGAGGACGCAACTCAGGAATGAAGAACTCCATTCCGCGCACCTACTCATCACGCAATTGCAGGCGGCGCTTTCGCCGCTGGAAAATCTCAACTCCTCAAAACCGTATGATTTTGCCGAACTGGCGGAACGCCATCGCGACGCGCTAATAAAACTGTCGCGCGATGAGCATGGTGTCGCGCTGGCCTTTGAGGGCCATGCGGGATCGACGCTTGCCGCTGCATTTGACGAGTTACTCGGCGCAAGAGCCAAAAGCGGCCTGGTGGTCCAGCTCGATGATTACCCGGAAGTGTTCCAGACCGCGTTCGGCGACCGCATGGTGCGGCGGCCGGAGGCGGCCAACGTTCATCTGAAAATCTATGGCCCGCTGGAAGCCCGATTGACGCAATCCGACCGCGTCATCGTCGGCGGGCTGGTTGAAGGCGTCTGGCCGCCGGCGCCGCGGGTCGATCCGTGGCTGAGCCGGCCGATGCGGCATGAACTCGGCCTCGATCAGCCGGAGCGGCGCATCGGCCTTTCCGCACATGATTTTGCGCAACTGCTCGGCACCGACGACGTCATCCTCAGTCACGCGGCGAAAGTCGGCGGCGCGCCGGCGGTCGCATCGCGTTTCCTGCACCGGCTGGAGGCGGTCGCGGGCGAGGCGCGCTGGGAGACCGCGAAGGCGGCCGGCGAGAAATATGTGCGTTTCGCGGACCAGCTGGATCAGCCCGACAAGGTCGAGCCGATCCCGCAGCCCGCACCAAAACCGCCGCGCGCGGTCCGGCCCCTGAAAATGTCGGTGACCGCGATCGAGGACTGGTTGCGCGATCCCTATACAATCTACGCAAAATATATCTTGCGGCTCAACCCGCTGGATCCCGTCGACATGCCGCTCTCGGCCGCCGATCGCGGCTCGGCGATCCACGGTGCGCTCGGTGAATTTACGCAAGCTTATTCGAAAACCCTTCCCGACGATCCCGCGGGGACCCTGCTCGGCATCGGCGAAAAATACTTCGCGCCGCTGATGGAGCGCCCTGAGGCGAGGGCGCTATGGTGGCCGCGGTTCAAACGCATCGCGGCATGGTTTGCGGACTGGGAAACTGTCCGACGCGGTGGCGTCGCCGAAATCGACGCAGAGATCAAAGGCGAAATCCCGATCAGACTCGACAACGAGCGCACCTTCTATCTGTCCGCGCGCGCCGACCGGATTGAGCGCCGCCATGACGGGAGCTTTGCGATTCTCGATTACAAGACCGGGCAACCGCCGACCGGCAAACAGGTGCGCATGGGGCTGTCGCCGCAGCTGACGCTGGAGGCAGTCATCCTCAGGGAGGGCGGTTTTGAAGGCATTCCGGCAGCTAGCTCAGTCAGCCAGATTGGTTATGTCAGGCTCAGCGGCAACAATCCTCCGGGCGAGCAAAAGCCGCTGGAGCTCAAGATCAAACAAAGCGACCAGCCGCAGCCGCCCGACGTTGCCGCCGACGAAGCGCGCCGCAAGTTGGAGGCGCTGATCCGCGCCTTTGAGGACGAACGCCAGGCCTATACCTCGCTCAATCTGTCGATGTGGTCGAACCGCTACGGCGCTTACGACGATCTCGCCCGCATCAAGGAATGGTCCGCGGCCGGCGGATTGGGAATTGAAGAATGGTAGCCGCCCCGCGCCCTATTCCTGCCGCCGTCCGCGCTACCCAAGCGCGCGTCTCGGATCCCGCTTCGTCGGCGTTCGTCTCGGCCAACGCCGGCTCGGGCAAGACGCATGTGCTGGTGCAGCGGGTGATCAGGCTCCTGCTCGCCGGCGTGGCGCCGGAGAAAATCCTTTGCATCACCTTCACCAAGGCGGCCGCCGCCAACATGGCGGAGCGGGTGTTTTCCACCCTCGGCCATTGGGTCACGCTCGACGATAGCGCGCTCGATGCGGCGATCGCCGACGCCGGCATCGCGCGCCCGGACGCGAAACTTCGGATGCGTGCGCGCGAACTGTTCGCCTGCGCGCTGGAAACGCCGGGCGGCCTGAAAGTGCAGACCATTCACGCGCTGTGCACAAGGCTGCTGCAGCAATTCCCGTTCGAGGC
>JAQGKJ010000062.1 GCA_028290165.1 Bradyrhizobium sp.
ATGTCAGGGTGTTTCGTTTCGGGCTTCGGCTCGTGCGGGATGAGCAGGTTGCGGAAGATCTCATCAGCGAGGTTTTCCTCGATGTGTGGCGTCAGGCTGGCAAGTTCGAAGGCCGATCCGCCGTTTCCACCTGGCTCTTGGCAATTACGCGATTCAAGGCCCTGTCTGCGCTACGGCGCAGGAAGGACGTTGAACTGGACGATGAGGCTGCCAACGCGATCGAGGACACCTCCGACGATCCGGAAGTGGCGGTGCAGAAGAAGGATACCAGTGTAGCATTGCGGAAGTGCCTGACGTCACTTTCGCGGGAACACCGGGAGATTGTCGATCTTGTCTACTACCACGAGAAATCCGTGGAAGAGGTGGCCGAAATCGTCGGGATACCGGAAAACACCGTCAAGACGCGCCTGTTTTATGCGCGCAAGAAAATGGCCGACCTGCTGAGGGCAGCCGGCGTGGAACGAGGCTGGCCATGATGGCGATGAGCAAAAAAATGCTGGAGCAAGAGCCCAGTGAAATTGAAATGCTGTTGCCCTGGCACGCGGCGGGTACGCTGAACGCGCGCGATGCGCGCCGCGTCGACGAAGCGCTCGCCCGCGATCCCGAGCTCGCGAAGCAATATGCCGCGATCCGGGAAGAGTACGCCGAAACCATTGGTCTCAACGAAAGCCTCGGCGCGCCGTCCGCGCGCGCCATGCAAAAGCTGTTCGCGGCGATCGACGGAGAGCCGGCGCGCCATCCGCCGATGTCGCTCAAGTTCTCGGCGCGGATATCGGCGTTTTTCGCAAAACTCTCGCCGCGGACGCTGGCCTGGTCGGCGAGCCTCGGCGCGCTGGCGCTATTGTTGCAAGCCGGCGTGATCGGCGCGGTGCTGGTCAAGAACCAGACCGCCTCGTACCAGACGGCGTCGTTGAGCACCAACGATTCCATCACCCGCGCGCTGGGGCCGGAGGCGCCGCCGCGCGCGCTGGTGCGGTTCGTCCCCGAGGCGCGCGTCGCCGACATCACGGCACTGCTCGACAACTATCAGGCCACCATCGTCGATGGCGCCAAGGGCGGCATGTTTCGGCTGCAATTCGGCAACAAGACGATGACCAAGGATGAGATTGCCGCCCTGATGACCAAGCTGCAAAGCGAGAGGATCGTCAACCTCGCCGTGGCTGCGCCTTGAGGCCGCAGCGGCCTCTTCGCACTTTAATGCTTGCGCGTATTCCAGTCGCAAAACCGGTATCCACTTTCGCGGAATACGCGCTACCGCATCAACCCGAGGTCCCATGGTCGACGATCGTGCCAATTGGCGGATGAAGATGCGGCGTGCGGCGCTGGCGCTGACAAGCGCGGCGTTGTCGTTTGCCTGTCACGGCGGCTCGGCGGTTCAGGCGCAAAGCATCATGCGCTCGCCCAGCATCAGCGTGTCGTCGCGCATTCCGACGATCACACCGCATATCAATCCGAATATCGCCGGCACGGCCGTGACGGGGATCGGCAGAACGACACCCAACCTCAGGACATATCAGGGTTGCAGCTACGCCTATCGCGACAGCGACGGCGGATGCCACGATCGGGCTGTGACGTCGGACGATGGTGGCGGCGGCAGCGGTGGATCGGGCAAGGGCAAAGGCAAGAGCAACAGTCCGCGCCGCGACGTTGTGCAGAGCGCGCTTGTCCTGCCCACGGTCGGAGGCGAAATCGTAGCCGAGATCGACAGCTCGCTGTCTGAAGTGCAAGCCGACGAACTGGCGCGGCGTCATGGCCTGACGCGCTTGGAATCGCAGAATTTTCCGCTTGTAGGCGCCACGATCGGCCTGTTCCGCGTCACCGATCGCCGCCCGATGGAGACGGTGAGGCGCGAATTCGCCACCGATGTCAGCGTTCACTCGCTGCAGCCGAATTTCCGCTATTTCCTGCAGGACCAGAAGGCGGCC
This sequence comes from Bradyrhizobium sp., assembly GCA_028290165.1. The sequence goes on from JAQGKJ010000062.1 coordinate 1,926, forward strand.
TTGACCGAGGGCGATCCGGCACAATATGCGCTGGCGAAACTTCGATTGCCGCTGGCGCATACACTGGCCCACGGCGCCAACGTCACCATTGCCGTGATCGATTCCGGAATCGACGTCAAACATCCGGAACTCGGGAATTCAATCGCCGATACCTTCGATGCGCTCGGCAGCAAGGAAGGGCCGCACGTCCACGGCACCGGCATCGCGGGCGTGATCGTGTCGCATGCGCGTCTGATGGGGGCCGCGCCCGAGGCCAGGATCTTGGCGATCCGGGCCTTTGGCAGGGCGCCGACGGGTGCGGAAAGCACGTCGTACGTTATTCTCAAGGCGCTCGATTACGCAGCCGAGCACGGCGCGCAGATCGTCAATATGAGTTTTGCGGGTCCGCGAGATACGGCAATCGAGCGCGCTATGGCGGCCACGGCCGCGAAGGGCATCGTGCTGGTCGCGGCCAGCGGCAATGCCGGGCCAAAATCGCCGCCGCTCTATCCCGCGGCCAATCCGAACGTCATCGCGGTCAGCGCCACCGACGCCCAGGATAAACTGTTCGCGGCCTCGAACCGCGGCAACCATATCGCGATCTCGGCGCCTGGCGTCGACATCTTCCTGCCCGCACCCGACGAAAAATATCAGATGACATCGGGCACCTCGTTTTCCGCCGCCTATGTCAGCGGCCTCGCCGCCCTGGTGCTCGAGCGCAATCCTGCGTTGAAGCCGGAGGAGATGCGCACGATTTTGACGAAAACCGCCCGCGATCTCGGCGCGCCCGGCCGTGACGATCTTTTCGGCGCCGGCGAGGCGGATGCCTATGCGGCCGTTACCGCCGCCGGTTCCGCGGTGCCGGTAGCCACGGTTTCGGACCGGCCTGCCGCCGAAAAAGTTCAGGACCGGCAAGATGTTCCCTCGACCAGGGAATTGCATCAGCCCCCAGCGTCCATGGCGTCCGACAAGTCCGCCGCAGGCGAACCCAATCGCGCCGCGCAATAAATTTGCGTCCAGAAGTTCCCGCCAAAAAGTTAAAAAAATCGCAGAGCGGTTTGAACGTGCGGCGACCCTTCCGCGACCAATGTGTGTGGGAGCGGTTATCCCTCCCCATCGAGGCTGTATTCGGCGCGAGCGCCCATCCACCCCAAGCGCCCATATGGCTTGACCCGTCCGGTTGTCCCCCCGGACGGGTCTTTCGTTTCTGTCGTGTCCCGGACAGTCGTCGCAGTGGAATCAGCCCGGAAAACGTGCGCCCCCGCTGCCGCAACGCCCCCATGTTGCTGCGCGGCTTGACCGTGGATCGGAAGGAAAACCCCGCATTCCTACGGCTTTTTGCCGCTGTCGGGCGCGTGCGAAGCCCCTGCGCTAGACATTTGTTAAGGTTTTCCACAACATATCCGTGTCACGTTTGATCTGATTCGTGCCTGTTGCGTCCGCGTCCGTTTTTCTCACCTAACGGGCTGGTTCATGACACACCGTCAAGACGTGGCACGGGGCCGCGACATCGTCGCGCGCTGGTGCGCTCTCGCCGAACAGCGGCTGGAATACCTCACGGAGCTGTTCGAGACCGGCCGCTGGCGCCGCTATCACAGCGAACTCGACTTTCTCGAGAATATCCAGGAAGCCAAATCCGCAGTTGAAATCTGGCGCGATCTGTCGATGCGCGAGGCCTCGCGCGACAATTCCGCCGTCGACATTTCTTGGCTCGGTCGCAAGCCAGCGACACTGCCGCGCGGCCAAACGTTGCGCGATCAGCTTCATCGGCTGCAGCCGGCGGAGATCCGGCACGAGCCGGCCGCAACTGTTATCTCGATCGTCCCTGAAACCGAGCGCCCTTATTCGAAAGAAGCCCCTTCCGCGCAGGCGATGGACAACGCGTCAGCGCTGGCGTTGGACATAGCCGCCGCGATAGCGGAACGCTATCCGCTGTTGCGGAATGCGTTGTAGGGGACGGGGTTAAGCTACCTTCTCACCGCGTTGGTCCCGATCACCACCTGGGGAAAACGCTGCGCGCCTTCGATCGACAGATCCGTCGTAATCGGCCGCGCGTGGTCGAGCCCGACCACGGCGCCGCGTGGCGTCTCCGAAATCATGTTGTTGTTGACGAGCGCGGTCCCTGCGCCGGCTACCACCGACACGCCGATGCCGACAAAGGCGTTGCGGATCACGTTGCCTGAGATCGCGACGTCGCGCAGATATTTGCCCCAGCCGGCGACGATTCCGAATGACGGCGCGTTCTCGATGACATTGCCGGTGACCGAAGTGTCAGCCTCCACATATATGCCGATGCCGCCATCGTCGTCCGGCGCGGTGCCGATCGGCCGCTTGGCCAGGAGGTTGCGGATGATGTTTCCCTGCACCACCGCGAGACGTCCGCCCTCGTTGAAATTGCAGACCGAGACGCCCAGCGCCGCGCCGTCCACGGTGTTGTTGGCGATCACCGCGCCCTCGAACGAAAATTCGGAATACAGCGCCACCTCGCGGACATCGCTGACGCTGTTGCCCGTGATCTGGATGTTGGACGCCGAATTGCCGCGCACCGC
>JAQGKJ010000549.1 GCA_028290165.1 Bradyrhizobium sp.
TCGGCTTCGAGGAAGTCCGCACTTCCGGCATCGTCGCCGACAGACTGACGCAATGGGGCATCGAGGTGCATCGCGGCCTCGGCGGCACCGGCGTGGTCGGCGTGCTCAAGGGCAAGGGCTCCGGCGGCAAACGCATCGGCCTGCGCGCCGACATGGACGCGCTGCCGATGGAAGAGAACACGAACTTAAGATGGCGCTCGACCATTCCCGGCCGCTTCCACGGCTGCGGCCATGACGGCCACACCACCATGCTGCTCGGCACCGCGCGCTACCTCGCGGAGACCCGGAATTTCGACGGCACCGTGCATTTCATCTTCCAGCCCGCGGAAGAAGGCCTCGGCGGCGCGCGCGCCATGATCAAGGACGGGCTGTTCGAAAAATTTCCCTGCGATGAGATCTACGGGCTGCATAACGCGCCCGATCTGAACCATGGCGAGGTCGCGATCCTTCCGGGGCCCGCGATGGCCGGCGCCGACTTCTTCGACATCACGATATCAGGCTATGGCGCGCATGGCGCGATGCCCGAACGCTCCAAGGACGCCGTGGTCATCGCGATGACGCTCGGACAGGCGTTGCAGACCATAGTCAGCCGCAACGTAAATCCCCACGAGCCCGCGGTGCTGTCGATCACCCAGATACACGCGGGCTCCGCCTACAACGTGATTCCCGGAGAGGCAAAACTCTGCGGCACCGTTCGCGCCTTTTCCGACGAGGTGCGCGCGCTGATCCGCGAGCGGATGCGCGCGATCTGCGCCGGTATCGCTTCAGCCTTCCAGGTCGAGATCGTAGCCGATATCCGCGACACCTTTAGTGTGCTGGTCAACCAGGAGGAGCAGTCCCGCGTGGTCGAGGCCGCGGCACGCATGGTGGTCGACCCTGCGAAAGTGCTCACCAGGTCGGAGCCCAAGATGGGCAGCGAGGATTTTGCCGACATGATGCAGGCGGTGCCCGGCGCCTATTTCTGGGTCGGCCACGACGGCTCGGTGCCGGTGCACAATCCCGGCTACGTGCTGGACGACAAGATCCTCCCGATCGGCGCCAGCGTATTCGCACGTATCATCGAAACCCGCCTTCCGGTAGGCGCCCATGCATAACACAGCATCCGAAGAAGCCGTCACGTCGCTGCACGACCTTTCCGCCGTCGACCTGATCGCAGGTTTTCGCGGCAGGCAATTTTCGCCGTCGGAAGTGCTGGAGGACGTGCTCGCGCATGTCGCGGTATGGGAACCGCACATCAAGGCGCTGTATGCGTTCGATCCCGAAGGCGCGCGCGCGGTCGCAAAAGCATCGACCGAACGCTGGCAGGGAGGCGAGCCGATGGGTCTGCTCGACGGCGTGCCGGTCACGATCAAGGACAATATCGCCACCAAGGGCGTGCCGGTGCCGCTGGGCGCCGCCAGCGTCAAGCTGGTGCCCTCGCCGGTGGATGCACCGCCGGCGGCGCGGCTGCGCGAAGCGGGGGCGGTGATCTTTTCCAAAACCACCATGCCGGATTACGGCATGCTGTCGTCGGGCCTCTCGAGCTTCCATCCCCTCGCCCGCAACCCGTGGGACCTTAGCAAGAATCCCGGCGGCTCCAGTGCGGGCGCAGGCGCGGCTGCTGCCGCGGGTTACGGCCCGCTGCATCTCGGCACTGATATCGGCGGCTCGGTGCGGCTGCCGTCGTGCTGGTGCGGGCTGGTTGGACTGAAGCCCAGTCTGGGACGGATTCCGATCGATCCTCCTTATGTGGGCCGCGTCGCCGGGCCGATGACCCGCACCGTCGATGACGCCGCCTTGATGATGAGCGTGTTGTCACGGCCCGATCGCCGCGACGGCATGAGCCTGCCGCCTGATAGCATCAACTGGAAGGCGCTCGACAAAACCTTACGCAAATTGCGCATCGGCTTGATGCTCGATCCCGGCGTCGGCCAGGCGCTCGAGCAGGAGGTGCGCGACGTCGTTGTGAAGGCGGCAAAGGCGTTCGAGGCGGCCGGCGCCATTGTCAAGGAAGTGCCGGGCATCCTGACGCGCGAGATGCTCGACGGGCTCGACAAATTCTGGCGCGCGCGGTCGTGGGACGATCTTTTGAAGCTGACACCGGCCGGGCGCGCCAAGGTGCTGCCTTACATCTGCAAATGGGCCGAAGCCGGTGCAAACCTGTCAGGCGTCGAGGTGATCCGAGGTTTCAATGTCACCATGGCGATCCGCGCCGCGGCGGCAAAACTGTTTTGTGATCTCGATTATGTGGTCTCGCCGGTATCGCCGGTGGTGAACTTTGCCGCCGAACGCGCCTCCCCGATCAATGATCCCGACCGCCCCTTCGAACACATCGCCTACACCGTACCGTGGAACATGTCGGAAAACCCGGCCGCCTCGATCAACGGCGGCTTCAGTGCCAAGGGCTTTCCGATCGGCGTGCAAATCGTCGGCCGCCGCTTTGACGATCTCGGCGTGCTCGGCATGGCGAAGGCATTCGAGGGAATGCGGGGGCCGCAGAGGCCGTGGCCCGCGCCGCCGGGCTAACCGCTGCAAGACACCGTCATGGCCGGGCTTGTCCCGGCCATCCACGTCTTTGGTTGCGAAAGAAAGACGTGGATGCCCGTGACAAGCACGGGCATGACGACAATCTTGAAGTAGGCGATTGAAACAAAACAAATACTGGAGAGGAAATGACCCGATGGCGTATGAGACGATCAAATACGAGGTCGCCGAGCGGATCCTCACCATCACGCTGAACCGGCCTGAAAAACTCAACGCCTTCAATGCCACGATGCAGAAGGAATTGATCGACGCCTTCGATGCCGCCGACAAGGACGACAACATCCGCGCCATCATCGTCACCGGCGCGGGGCGCGGGTTTTGCGCAGGCGCCGATCTCTCCTCCGGCGCCGACACCTTTGATCGCGACGCGCGGCGCGGACCGGTGAAACGGCTTGCCAATGGCAAGGTCGATTACAGCGACCCCAATGTACGGGACGGCGGCGGCCAGGTCACGCTGCGCATCTTCAAGTGCCTAAAACCCGTGATCGCGGCGGTGAACGGCCCGGCGGTCGGCATCGGCGTCACCATGCAGCTTGCGATGGATATCCGCATCGCCAGCGAAACTGCGCGTTTTGGATTCGTCTTTTCCCAGCGCGGCATCGTGCCCGAAGCCGCGTCGAGTTGGTTCCTGCCGCGCATCGTCGGCATCTCGCAGGCGCTGGAGTGGTGCTATACGGGCCGCGTGTTTCCGGCGGAGGAAGCGCTCGCCGGCCGCCTCGTCAGCAAGGTGGTACCGGCGGACGAATTATTGCCGACCGCGCGTGCGCTGGCGCGCGAGATCGCGACCAAGACCGCGCCGGTGTCGGTAGCGCTCATCCGGCAGATGATGTGGCGCATGCTCGGCGCCGACGATCCGATGGAGGCCCACAAGGTCGATAGCCGCGGCATCTACGCCCGCGGCCGCTCCGACGACGTCAAGGAAGGCGTGGTCTCGTTCCTGGAAAAGCGCCAGGCCGTGTTCAGGAACAAGGTCTCGGCGGACATGCCGGACTATTTCCCGTGGTGGGAAGAGCGGGAGTATGAGTGAGGGCTCGCCGTCGTCCCGGCCAAGCCAACGGGTCGGCGCAACGCGCCGCCCGATGACAGGCTCCGCGCGAGCCGGGACCCATAACCACCGGCTTTAGTTTTACGAAGAGCTTCTACCACTTTGCGTTATCGATAGATCACGCGGAATGGGTCCCGGCGGTTCGCCGGGACGACGAACGAGAGAATCACCGCATCGTCAGCGCCACGCGCCCGATCGCCTTGCGGTCGATCAACAACTGCATCGCCTGCGCGTAATCCTCCAGCGGCAGACGATGCGAGACGTGGGGACGGATTTTTCCAGCTTCCGCCCACTCCAATAACGCCTTGATCCGCACTTCACCCAGCGCGGGATTCTTCCGCACCGCTTCGCCGGCACGAACGCCCAGCACGCTGGCGCCCTTGATCAGCAACAGATTGGTGCGGGCAAGGCCGATGCCGCCGGTGAAACCGATCACCAGGATGCGCGCGCCCCAGGAGATACAGCGCAGGCTGTTTTCAAAGACCTCGCCGCCGACGGGATCGAACACCACGTCGGCGCCGCGGCCGTCGGTGATGCGCTTGACGGAGTCGCGGAACGGCTCGCGACTGTACAGCACCAGATGGTCGGCGCCACGCGCCTGTGCGACGGCGAGCTTCTCTTCCGAGGAGGCCGCCGCGATTACGGTGGCTCCCAAAAACTTGCCCATCTCGACGGCGGCTAGCCCGACGCCGCCGCCGGCGCCGTGCACCAGCAGCACCTCGTTCGCGCGAAGCTGGCCGCGATCGATCAGCGCGTGATACGCGGTGCCGTGGGCGGCAAGAAACGTCGCGCCCTCGGCGTAGTCGAAGGTCGATGGCAACGGCGTCAGTTGCGACGGCGCAACCACAGCCTCATCGG
>JAQGKJ010000567.1 GCA_028290165.1 Bradyrhizobium sp.
GACATAATCCCGCACGGCGTCATAGACGCTCCTGATCATGCCCCGCTCGACGGCAATTCCGACGACGCTGGAAAGGAAGCTCTTGGTTACGCTGTGGGTCTTATCGACCCTCAGCGGATCTCCCCAGTCAGCGACGTTGTAGCCGTTGCGAACGATGATTCCAGTCGGATCGCCGCGTTCCCGGATCGGTCCGATCGCGTAGCCGAACGGTTCGCGGCCGAAGGTTTGATAGTGGTTCATCACGAGATCGCGGGGTGCCTTCGTCTCCCCGGCGACTGCAAAGTCGATCGCCTCTTTCAGCAGGCCGGGACGGACGCCCGATTCTGAAGGCGTCCTGCGCTGCCATGTCGCGTCAGGGTAGTAGACTGTAGCTGGATTTGGGTCTTTGTCAGGTTGATCGGCTGGTCCACGCAGATTGGAACGAGAAGACGGCATCACTTTCCTTCAATCAGGTTTCTTCAGATACCCGGCCGCCGCTGGCTGACCTCCGATTTCGACGGATTCAGCGAATGTCCGCCGAAGCGTATCCTGACCGCCTACAACATCCCGCTGCAATTGCCTACCGTCACATGGCGCGACACAGGTCTGCGCGCGCCACCGCGTGAGCGCGCCTCACGCCTTTACGAGGCTTTCGAAGCCACCATAGATCATCCGCTTGGCGTCGAACGGCAGCGACTTGGTGTCCATCATGCCGGCCAGCCGCTCGTCGGCCATCACCCTGGCGTTGACGCGGTCGCGTTGCGCGCGCGACTTGTAGGTGATCCAGGAGAACACCACGGTCTCTCCCGGCTTGAGCTTGACGCTGCGCGGAAACGAAGTGCGCTTTCCGACTTTGACGTCGTCGGCCACCCATTCCCGGTACTCCAGCGCGCCATGCTCGCGCCAGACTTTGCCCGCCTTCTTCGCCATGCGGCGGTAAGCCTCGAGATTCTTCTTCGGCACGGCAACGATAAATCCATCGACATAAGACATGCGTGTTTCTCCCGTTGCGCCCTCAACGTCGCGCGCGATTGTGGATTATGTCTGGCAGCACGCCGCCGTGCCCGCCCGCTCTATTCGACATGCGCGCCGGCAAACTTGACCACCTTCTCCCACTTCTCGGTCTCGGCCGCGATCATGGCGCCGAAGGCGTCCGGCGTAGAGATCAGCGGCTCGCCGCCGAGTTCGGTCAGGCGCTTCTTCATCTCGGGCTCGGCCAGTATCGCGTTGACCTCCTGGTTCAGCTTGGCGATGATCTCGGGCGGGGTTTTGTTCGGCGCGCCCAGACCGAACAGCGCGCTCGCCTCATAGCCCGGCACGGTCTCGGCAACGGTCGGCACGTCGGGCAGTTGCGAAGACCGCACCGCCGTGGTCACCGCCAGCGCGCGCAGCGAGCCTGCGCGGATATGCTGGATGATCGAGGGCATGTTATCGAAGATGACCTGAACCTGGCCGCCCAGCATGTCGGTGATCGCCGGCGCCGCGCCGCGATAGGGCACGTGCTGCATCTTGGTACCCGACATCGCCATAAACAATTCGCCGGACAGATGCACCGAGGTGCCGTTGCCCGATGACGCCATGTTCATCTTGCCGGGATTGGCCTTCACATAGGCGATGAACTCGGCGACCGTCTTGGCCGGCACGTCGGGTGCGACCGTCATCACATTGGGCACGCGATTGAATGACGCAACCGGCGCGATGTCGCGGATGAAGTTGAACTTCAAATTGCCGTAGAGCGAAGCGTTGATGTAATTCGCCGGATTGATCAGCAGCACCGTGTAGCCATCCGGCTCCGCATTGACCACCGACTCGGTGCCGATATTGTTGCCGGCGCCGGGCTTGTTCTCGACCACGAATTGCTGGCCGAGTTTTTCCGACAGCCGCTGGCCGATCAAGCGCGCAATGATATCGGTGGCGCCGCCGGGCGGATAGCCGACCACGAAGCGAACCGGTCGCGTCGGATAGTCCAGCGCCACCGCGCTGCCGACCGACGCGATCGACGAAATGCCCATTGCGATCAGACATATCGCGGTGCGGCGTGAAGTCATGAAGTTTCTCCCTTTTCCCGAATCCCGGGGGTTCGGTTTGTTGTTGTTGAATTGACGATCGCCGCGCGTTGTAACAAACAAAAAATGATAGGACCAGTCGCGCAAATGCGCGGGTAAACCGCGACCAAAGGATAAGCCCATGTCTGTCAAAGTCAGCGCGCTCGATCATCTCGTGATCAATGTCTCCGACGTGGCGCGCTCGGCGCAGTGGTACCAAAAAGTCCTCGGCATGGAGATCAGGGTGTTCGATCCGGGCCCGGGCAAGACGCCGCGGACCTCGCTGGTTTTCGGCGATCAGAAAATCAACGTGCGGCCGCGCGCCGCCGACAAGGTCGAGTGGTTCACGGCGGACCATGAGATGCCCGGCAGCGACGATCTGTGCTTTCTCACCCCGAGCCCGCCGGAGGAGGTGGTCGCGCATCTCAACGCCTGCGGTGTGGCCATCGAGGAAGGTCCGGTCATGAAGCAAGGCGCCCGCGGCACGCTGCGCTCGGTCTATTGCCGGGATCCCGACGGCAGCCTGATCGAGATTTCTTCGTATCAGGACGGCGCGGCCTAGCGCGCGACCGGCTTTTTGTCCGTGATGAGCTTGGATACACATCCGCGATCCCGCGGCGCGAAGCGCCCGAGTTGTGCGTGAAGTCTTCGCCCAGAAAAACGAGGGCGCGGGGAATGCCGGGCGCTTGATGCACCCGCAGCCTCGTGTGCAAAAGTAGAAAGCACACGAGTGTAGTCACCACAGGTCCACCGAA
>JAQGKJ010000602.1 GCA_028290165.1 Bradyrhizobium sp.
TGCTGTTTAACATACTGTTGTAATTCGCTTCGTCAGCGATATTGGCGCAATCGCCGTTCAACTCGGCGCAATCCGTCATTCCCGGGTATTCTCCGCACAAAGTAGAGTACCGGAGCATCAGGCTTCAAGGCTAAATTTCAAACTACTGAAGGCTCGCCCGAGGGGAAGAAGAAGCCGCTTCAACCAGGAGGGATGAAGATGCTTGCCTTAGTGGAAGGCCATCCAAACATCGATATCATAATTTTCTACTTGGCCGCGTCCGCGATACTTGCAGTGACGCTCTATCATTTTCATCAAAAACAGGTTTGAGGTTTGCCGTATAAAGACAAATGAAAAGCCCCGCTACCGAGCGGGGCTTTTTTAATCGCCCCGCAACCGATTGCGGCAGGTGGGTAGAATGAGCGGTTATGGAATGACCGCTTGTGGCGCAAAGCGGCCATTCCAAACATCGGCTGCGTCCGGTGCGGGACGTGCTACGAGATCGAAATGATCTCAAGGTTTTGACCGGATGAGCCGACTTCATCCCCAACAGCTTTGCCCATCAGAGACCTTGCCACTGGGGATACGAAGGAAATAGAACCGGCCTTGGGGTCCGCTTCGTCCTCTCCCGTGATACGATATTTCTGTACGCGCCCATCGCCGCGCCTGAAAGTCACCGTGCTACCAAAGGCAACAGTGTCAGTTGACGTAGGATTGGTGATGACCTGGGCCGTCCGAACTCTCGCCGCAAAGTAGCGCATATCGCGCAAGGGATTGCTGCTTGCCGCCGTCGTTCATTAATGTCCTCGGTCTTCTGCGCCGTCTCGTAAGCCTCGCGGGCCTGATGGAGTTGAAGTTCCAGAGCCTTCAATCCCGCCTCCGTAACAAGGTTCGGATGATGTGAAACGGGGCGGTCGGGTAGCAGAGTCTCCGACGCAGTTTCGGCACTGTCTTCCTTGGTGAAGGCAACGCTCAAGTCAGACTCCTTTTAAGTGAGATATGCTAGGCCGCTTCGTTAGCGCCACCCCAGGGCGGGAGCGACGTGGGTCAGAATTGCTTCGATCACATGCGCGTTGTAGGCAACGCCTAATTGGTTAGGGACAGTCAGCAGCAGCGTGTCGGCCTCGGTGATAGCTTCATCTTTTCTGAGCTGCTCGATAAGCAAACGCGGCTCGGCGGCATAGCTGCGGCCGAAGATCGCCCGGGCCCGCGGATCGATGAATCCGATCTGGTCCTCATCTTCGCGCCCGCTTCCGAAATAGCTGCGATCGCGATCGTCCATAAGCGCTATGATGCTGCGGCTGACCGAGACCCGCGGCTCGCGCGTATGGTCGGCCTCCTTCCAAGCGGCACGGTATGCCCGGATCTGGGCGGCCTGCTGGACGTGGAAAGCTTCTCCGGTCTCGTCGTTCTTGAGAGTCGAGCTCTGCAGGTTCATGCCGAGCTTCGCCGCCCAAACCGCCGTGGTGTTCGAGCCGGCGCCCCACCAGATCCGCTCGCGCAGGCCTTCCGAGTGGGGTTCGAGGCGGAGGAGGCCGGGCGGATTTGGGAACATGGGTCGCGGATTCGGCTGCGCGAAACCTTGGCCGTGCAACAGGTCGAGGAAAACCTCCGCGTGACGCCGCCCCATGTCGGCGTCGTCCTGGCCTTCAGCCGGCCGATAGCCGAAATATCGCCAGCCATCGATCACCTGCTCCGGTGAGCCCCTGCTGATGCCAAGCTGAAGCCGTCCGCCCGCGATTAGATCGGCGGCGCCCGCGTCCTCTACCATGTAGAGCGGGTTCTCGTAACGCATATCGATGACGGCTGTCCCGATCTCGATGCGGCTGGTCTTCGCACCGACGGCCGCGAGCAGGGGAAAAGGCGAGGCGAGCTGGCGCGCGAAGTGATGGACCCGGAAATAGGCCCCGTCCGCGCCCAACTCCTCGGCGGCAACGGCCAGGTCGATGGATTGCAGGAGCGTGTCTGCGGCCGAGCGCGTCTGTGATTGCGACGAGGGCGTCCAGTGCCCGAACGAGAGAAAGCCGATCTTCTTCATGCGGGCAATCTATTGATTTCCAGGTCGGTTTGCGACCTGAAAGGCGGCTCTTGGCGCGCAAAACGGAACTCCAGCAAACGGGACGTTGTGCGCTGCGCAAATGATAAAGTTAGCAGGCGATCCCAACGGCGCTGGCGATGAGTTCGAAGGATCGCAGCCGGGTTGCGTGATCGTAGACATCGGACACGATCATGAGTTCGTCGGCGCCTGTTACCGCAACGAGCGCATCGATACCCGAACGAACCGTATCGGGCGAGCCAACGATGGAGCGAGCGAGCATGCTCATCGCCTGCGTTTTTTCCGCAGGCGACCAGTAGCTTTCAATGTCGTCGATCGGCGGCTGGCTGAGGCCGCGCGAGCCTCGGAAGATGTTCGCAAAGGACATCTGCTGCGTCGTCGCCAGCCTACGCGCTTCGTCATCGCTGCTGGCGGCGACGATGTTGACTCCTACCATGGTGTAGGGGCGGTCAAGCTGCTCGGACGGTTTGAAGCGGTTGTGGTAGATCTGCAGCGCCGGGATGAGCAGTTCGGGTGCGAAATGCGAGGCGAAGGCGTAGGGAAGTCCGAGTTCAGCCGCCAGCATCGCGCCAAAATTACTCGATCCTAGAATCCACAACGGCACTTCCGTTCCTGCGGCCGGCACAGCCCGGATGCGCTGATTTGGACCAGCTGGAGCCAGGAAGGCCTGCACCTCAAGAACGTCCTGCGGGAAATTTTCGGCTGCTTCAGGCGTGCGGCGCAAAGCGCGCAGTGTGAGCTGATCGGTCCCGGGTGCGCGGCCCAGTCCGAGGTCAATGCGGCCTGGAAACAGTTGCGCCAGCGTCCCGAACTGCTCGGCGATGACGTAGGGTGCATGGTTGGGGAGCATGATGCCGCCCGCGCCGACACGGATGGTTTTTGTTCCCGCTGCGATATGACCAATCACAACCGACGTCGCTGCGCTCGCGATGCCGGGCATGTTGTGATGCTCCGCCACCCAAATGCGGCGATAGCCCCAAGCCTCGGCATGGACCGCAATGTCGCGGGCGTTGTCGAGCGCGCCACGCGCATCGGTGTCTTCGGTGACGCGGACGAGATCGAGGATGGACAGTGCCGTCATAGGAACTCCCGAACGAAACCTTTTGCGTGAATGACGCCGCCAGAGATATTCGGCCGCGTCCAAGCTTGTCCGAAACGGCAGGCTTCATCCGATTCTTGTTTCCCATATGGACATTGTCCCCGTGTGGGTCAATCTGCTGAACCCGGTACGGCGACTGACCAACAGCGCCGACTGCAATCAGCACCGGGCGCGTCTCTGCGCCAACGGCCACTTCTGGCGCAAAGCTGCCGTTCTCATAATGAGCGGTTAGAGAAAGCCAGACGCTTTGGCGGATAAACGTCTGGCGCGTCGATCCGGCGACCACCACACTTCAGCGCGTGACGCCGCTGATTATTCGCCGGTCGACGCGGGCTTACCTCGCGTGTAGCGGTCGGTCCCATCCTTAATCGGGATGGTTCTCGCAGATCCACCCTACGAGCGGGACGAGGAATTACTTGGACAGCAAACCGGTCAATTCCTCGGTCGCTTTTGAACTCCGAACTTCGTCAATTTGTCGCGACAGCACCAGGGCGTTCGCCTTCAAAGCCTCGATCGTAGAACTTTGGGGATGCAATTTTTCCAGTTCTTCGATTCGTTTGTTGAATGACGCCAGCTCGAGCAGAAGTCGCTCGATCTCTGCGTTACGCTTGTCCACTCCGACTGGTTTCCAAACCTTTTGTGCTCGCATGACGCGTCCCCTGCTGTGGTCACGCCTCCGTGAACTGCATTTGTGGCCGTAAAAGGAAAGCCGCATCGCAGTTAATGGACGACTATCTGCGCGTGCCCTCGATGATCTTCACGCTGGGCGTCAATGCCGTGATGCGCGGCCTGATGGTCGCGCATACCGGCGGCTACGCGCCGCAGACCGCCGCCACCGACCTGATGCGGACGCTCGCCTCGGAGCGCACGCTCGGTATCCCCAACGCCTTGTTCGTCTGGGCCGCGGTGTCGGTCCTGGTGGTCGTCATCCTGCAGCGGACACCGCTCGGCCGCTACATTTACGCCATCGGCAACAAGGAGGCGGCGGCTTATCTGGCCGGCGTTGATACGCGCCGCGTCACCGTTATATGCTTCGCGCTTTGCGGCCTCGCGGCGGCGCTCGCGGGCGTGCTGCTCGCCGGCTATTCCACCAAGGCCTATCAGGCAATGGGCGACGCCTATCTGCTGCCCTCGATCGCAGCGGTCGTGATCGGGGGCACAAACATCCTGGGCGGCCGCGGCCGCTACCTCGGCACGCTGGTCGGCGTGGTGCTGATCGTGCTGCTCAACAGCGTGCTTTCGATCATGGAAATGCCCGAGGCCGGCCGGCAGGTGATCTACGGCCTCGTCATCATCCTCATGCTGCTTGTCTACGGACGAAGCGAGCGCGTCACGAGCTAAAGCGGGATGAGCTAAGGTTGAATCGATTTGGGATTCCCAAATCAGCGAGTTTCTGATTCACCATGCTGGCTGGGCAGGAGGC
>JAQGKJ010000610.1 GCA_028290165.1 Bradyrhizobium sp.
TCTCCGGAATTGATCTTGGCTTCGTATTCCTGGGCCCGGCGCGACCACATCGTGCGCTTGACGCGGGCGCGGCCTTTCAGGGTTTCCAGCGCGCGCTTGACCAGCGCGGGCTCCGACAGCTTGCGCATGCCGACATTGGCGACTTTCGCGGTCGGCACCCGCAGCGTCATCTTGTCCTTCATGAAATTGATCACGAACAGCTCAAGCCTGGCGCCGGCGATCTCCTGCTCCTCGATGGCCAGGATCTGGCCAACGCCGTGCGCGGGATAAACCACGAATTCGTTGGTCTTGAAGCCCTGACGCTGGGTCAGGACCTTCTTGGGCTCTTCGACCCGCGGCGCGGCAGCGGCGGGCTTTGCGGCGGCAACCGGCTTGGTGATGGGAGCCTTATGGACAGGAGCCTTGCTGATACTGACAGGAGCCTTGGCAACGGTAGCCTTGGCGACGGTCTTCGGAGCAATCTTGGGAGCGACCTTCGAAGCAGTGGCCTTCGAACCCGTCGCTTTCGCGGCAGTTTTTGCAGTCTTGTTTGGCATTGCGCTTCTTTTGTTTTTTGAGGACTTTGCGGCCGAGGCCTTGGAGGCGGTCCGGGCACGGCTCTTGGTTGCGCTGCGGGTCACCGCAGCGGCTTTTTTAGAAGCCTTGGAAACACTCTTTTTACGCGTTTTCTGTGACACAGCCTGCGCGCGGAACTGCCACGCCCCTGTTCGATGATTTTCACGGGAACCCATAGGGGCCTAACGAGGCTGACGGGTTCGGCTTATAATGTGCCCAATATAGCACATTTTCCGCAAAAATCAACGGTTTACGCCCGATCCGGAGGCTTACGGGGCCATTTCGGGGTAATCACAAGGATTAGGGTTAAGTTGTAACCAGCTTTGGTTCAGTCACCCGTCCCCGGGGCGGGGGAAAAATATTTCTCGAATTTGCCTTCCATACCCTCGAATTCCTTGGCGTCGGGCGGCGATTCTTTCTTCTGGGTGATGTTCGGCCAGCTCTTGGCGTATTCGGTGTTCACCTCGAGCCATTTTTCCAGACCAGGCTCGGTGTCGGGCTTGATGGCGTCGGCGGGGCATTCGGGTTCGCATACGCCGCAATCGATGCACTCGTCCGGATGGATGACCAGCATGTTCTCGCCCTCGTAGAAACAGTCTACCGGGCACACCTCGACGCAGTCGGTGTATTTGCATTTGATGCAGGCTTCAGTGACGACGTAAGTCATCCAAGGCTCCGAAACGGTCAATTTTCAGTGGGTTGCGTAGCCCAGGAACTCTGCTGCCGCAAGGGAAGCAAAACGTCCTGAGGAGCGCCTTTTCGGCATTCCTGCGCCAGCTTCAATGCGCTTGAAAGCAAATAGTTACTCCTGGCTGCCTTTCAAATCATCATACAGCACGCGCGCCGCCGCGGCGTCTCCGCGCCGCTCCGAAAACCCAACCACTTTGAGGATACGGACAGAGCGATCGAGCCCGATGGTCAGGACGTCGCCGGCCTTTACGCCATGCCCCGGCGCCTTTTCGCGCACGCCATTGATTCGGACATGGCCGGCCTCGACCAGCGCGGCGGCGCTGGTGCGGGCCTTTACCAGCCGCGCATGCCACAGCCATTTATCGAGACGCTGGCGCTCCAAGTAACACCCAAAGCGTTTTCAAGCGAAGTGGTCCCGGTTCGCGTGAAGAAAACGCGTCAAAACAGAAAACTAGCGATCCTTGCGGTTGGCGGTGAGTTGTTCTTTCAGCGCCGCCAGTTTTGCGAAGGGCGAATTGGGATCGACCGGGCGTTCGCGCTCGCGTGGTGCAGCACTCGTGGCATATTGCCGGTGCGAGGGTCCGCTATCGCGGCCGCCTTTGTCGCGGCCACCCTTGTCCCGTCCGCCCTTGTCTCGGCCGCCGCCGAACTTGCCCTTGAACTTGTCGTTGTCGCGGCCCTTGTCGTTGTCTCGGCTCTTGTCCTTGTCCCTGTCCCTGCCCTGAAAACGCTCGCGGGACGGGCGGCCCTTGTCCTCGCGCGGCTCGCTGGCCGGCGCGCCTTCGGCTGGCGCGGCTGCCATGCCATCGGCCGGCGCATTGGGACGCAGTTTACGGAACTCGGCACCACGATCGCGCCGTCCGCGCCGGTGCCGCTCGTGTTTTGGGGCTTCGCCGGGCTCGCCGGTCGCAGCGACCGGGGCGGCGGCGTCAGTGGGACGATCGTGGTGGCGATGGCGGCTGCGGTCATGGCGCGGCCGCCGCTCTTCCGAGCGGCCACCGGGCCGCCAGACTTCGATCAGTTCGGGAGCGGCAACCGCTTCGGGCGCGACAACAGCTGCAGCTTCGGGCGCGGCAATCTCGCTGCTCGCATCTGCCGGAGTTTCATCGCTGGCTGCAACGGCCTCTGTCGTTGTCTCGGCAGCAGGTTGATCCTGCGGCACCTCCGCGGCTGGACTCTCGACCGGAGCCGCCGGTTCCGGCGCAGCTTCAACGGCCGCGGGCGCGTTCTCCGTCGGATCAGGCAAGAACGCGACGTCGGGAAGCAGCGTCGCGGACGATGCCGCGATCTCTTCGGCCGCCTGCGGCACATCAGGGGTGACGTCGGTGACGACGCTGTCTGCCGCAACCGGTGTCTCCGCGACAACCGCTTCGGCGGGGGCGCCCTCAATCGCAGCTTCAGCGGATGCTTCCGGCGCCGTTTCCGTCGCAGGCTCTGCCGGCGCGGCCTCGGCGGCGGCTTCCACCACCACCGGTTTCGGCGGCGGTGGCGGACGGCGCTCCATGCGATAACCGAGCGCGCGCAGGATCGAGGCGAAATCCTCGCCGGCCGAACCAGTGAGCGAGGTCATCGCTTGCGTTACGACAAAGCCGCGGCCGTCGAACGCGCCAGCCGGCTTTTCGCCGGGCGAGGTTTCGCGCCACGACAAAGCAGGCCTAATCAGATCGGCCAACCGCTCCAGGATATCGACCCGCACCGCGCGTTCGCCGCATTGCCGATAGCCCAGCACGCGGTAGGCATCGCGATCGAGCGCCTTATCGACGGGGAAAGAAGTGCGGCCGCTGCTGGCGAGATGTTGCGCGCCCGACAGCGCCGACATGTCGACATTGCTTTGCTTTTCGGCCCACAACAGCGAGGCCAGCGCCCGCGCCGCAGGCTTCAATAGCGCCGGAAGGTAGATGTGATAGGCCCCGAACCGCACGCCGTATTTGCGCAAGGACGCCCGCGATGGCTGATCGAGATCCTTCATCTCGGCCGCGATCTTCGAGCGCTCGAGCACGCCTAGCGCCTCGATCAGCTGGAACGCGATGCCGCGCGCGATCCCCGTGATGTCCTCGGCCTTGTTGAGATCGAACAAAGGTCCCAACAGCTTCTCGATATGCGTCTTCAGCCATAGATCGAGCCGCGTCTGCACGGATTCGCGCGCCGCGCCGTTCAAGCGCTCGTCGGAAATGATGCGCAGCCGCGGATGCAGCGCGTCGTCGGCCGCGACGAGTTTTGCGACCGCATCGCCGGTCCAGCGGATGGTGCCGTCGGAGGTCAGCACGAACTGCTCGTCGGGGGCGGCGGAGAGTTTCTCGGCCCGCGCATCGATCTCGCCGGCCAGCGCCTTGAGCGCGGTCGCCTGCAAGGCTTTCGTATCGGAGCCGGCTTCCGCCGCATCAGGTGCGAAGGTAAATCCGTCGAGCCGGCCGATCACATGGCCTTCCACGATCACTTCGCCGGTCTTGCCGATTTCGGTATTCAAAACAGTGTTCTCCCGCAGCCGGCGCATCAATACACTGGTACGGCGATCAACGAAACGCTCCGTGAGCCGTTCATGCAGCGCATCGGACAATTTATTTTCAACTTCGCGCGTAATTGACTGCCAATGCTCGGGATCGGCCAGCCAGTCGGGGCGGTTGGCCACGAAAGTCCAGGTGCGGATCTGCGCGATCCGGCCCGACAGCGTGTCGATATCGCCGTCAGTGCGGTCGGCCAGGTCGACCTGGGAGGCGAACCAGGCGTCGGGGATCCGGCCCTTCTTCATCAGGAATTCGAACAGGCTCGTCACCAACTCGGCATGGGCTGCGGGTGCGATCTTGCGATAATCCGGAATCTGGCAGGCGTCCCACAGCCGCTCCACCGCGGCCGCGCCATGCGTCATCTCGCGGACTTCGGCGTCGCGCGCGGCGTGATCGAGCACGCGCAGATCTTCCGCGATCGGCGCGCGGGTCAGCGCGTCGTGGGACGGCGACAGCGCCAGCGACACCTGCAGCGCGCCGAGCGAGGAGAAATCCAGCTTTGAGTTGCGCCATTGCAAAACCTTCACACTATCGAAGGTGTGGTTCTGCAGCGCGTTCACCAGTTCCGGCTCGAACGGCGCGCAGCGGCCGGTGGTTCCAAAGGTGCCGTCGCGGGTGGCGCGGCCGGCGCGGCCTGCGATCTGCGCGAATTCGGACGGATTCAGGCGGCGGAACTGATAGCCGTCATATTTGCGGTCGGACGCGAACGCGACGTGGTCGACGTCGAGGTTGAGCCCCATCCCGACCGCGTCGGTGGCGACGAGATAATCGACGTCGCCGTTCTGGAACATCTCGACTTGCGCGTTTCGGGTGCGGGGCGAGAGCGAGCCCAGCACCACGGCGGCGCCGCCATGTTGTCTGCGGATCAGTTCCGCGATCGCGTAGACTTCATCGGCTGAAAACGCCACGATCGCGGTGCGCCGCGGCTGCCGCGTGATCTTGCGGTCGCCGGCGAATTCAAGCTGCGACAGCCGCGGCCGTGTCACGATCGAGGCGCCGGGCA
>JAQGKJ010000626.1 GCA_028290165.1 Bradyrhizobium sp.
GATGGTTCGTCAGGGACAGCTTGCCGACGCCACCGGACTGATGCTGGCGGCCCCCGCCGAGCCCAAGCCGCTCCAGGACACGGAAGAATGGTGGCGCGAGCGGCGGACTCTCGCCCGCAAGCTGCTCGACGTGGGCAATTTCCCTGACGCGTATCAGGTGGTGCGCAATGCCCCGTTGCCGGCGGATCAGTATTACCGGGCCGAGTTCCATTTCATGCAGGGCGGGATCGCGCTGCGCTATCTCAATGATCCCGCTACCGCGCGTGCGCATTTCGCCCACATTGACGATGGAGCATCCAATCCGATCGTGATCGCAAGGGCGCACTACTGGCGGGGTCGCGCTGCCGAGGCAGCCGGCGGCAACGAGGAGATGCGCGCCGAATATGAAGCTGCCGCCCGTCATTGCACCGCCTATTATGGGCAGCTTGCGCGCGCCAGGCTCGGCCTTGAGAAGATCGAGCTGCGAGTACCGCCGCAGCCCGGCCCCGATAGCGGTCCTGCCCCTTCCGACGAACTCGTGCGCGCCGCCGACATGCTCTATACGCTCGGCGAGCGCGACGTCGTCCGGAGTTTTGCTGCCGATCTTGCCGACCAGAGTGACGACGTCGCATTGCTGGCTGCGCTCGGCGAGCTTACCGCGCAAAGGGGCGATGCGCGTGCCATGCTGGAGCTCGGGAAGACGGCGCTGGCTCGCGGCCGGGCGACGGACCTCTATGCCTTCCCGACGATCGGGATCCCGCAGCATAGCCAGATTGCTCCCGCAATCGACCGCAGCGTTATCTATTCGGTGGCACGCACCGAAAGTGCGTTCGACCAGCGCGACAAGTCATCGGCAAACGCGGTTGGCCTGATGCAGGTCACCCCGGAAGCCGGGCGCGACACCGCCAAAAGGTTCGGCGTCACCTACGATTGGGATCGGATGGTCTCTGATCCCGTCTACAACACCCAGATGGGCGCGGCCGAACTCAGCGCGCTGTTGAAGGAATATGGTGGCTCTCACATCATGACTTTCGCCGGCTACAATGCCGGCCGCGGCCGCGTTCGGGATTGGGTCAAGCAGTTCGGCGATCCCCGCGATCCCAACGTCGATCCGGTCGATTGGGTGGAACGGATTCCGTTTTCCGAAACGCGCAACTACGTCCAGCGCGTCATGGAGAATTTGCAGGTCTATCGGGTCCGTTTTGGCACGGGCGCGCCGGTGATGTCGAAAGTCGATGAGCTTCACGAGACGAGGCACGAGGCTAACTCGGCACCGCTTGCCTCGAGCCCAACGATCAACCCCCAGTAACGGATCTGTCCGCTGTTGGCGCGCCGCGGACATTCGGCGATAACGAAGGTCACCAAAGCCAGCCCTTCACCGGGCTTACGATCGCGGACCAGCCCGCCTGGTTCGCCTTGTGGAGATGTCAATTTCGTTGCGCGGTCCAGTAGCCCGAGCATCGCGCATTTCCCGCGTGGCCGCTCCATGTCCCGCGGCCAGAGGCTCCGGAGAGTCTGCCTGAGCCAGAGGCGTATTTATCTTGAACGGTCACCGAAGCGCGAACCGCGCCGGATTTCGCGACGTGTCCTCTGAACTTCAAAAGATTAGGATGGGTCACAAATCCGTTAGAAACATTGACAGTGAAGTTGTAGGCAGGATCGCATGCGCCTCGTTGCGTCACGAAGACGAGGTTCCAAGAACCATCGTAGGCCGATCCTGCGTATGCGGTACACGCCAGGGCAACAAAACAGCTTGTTGCCGTCACGCAAAGCGAAAGCTTCATAATAATTTCTCCGAAGCATTGTCAGAGTAACGCGCCTTCTCTAGCGAAACGCATCGATCAGATAGGTCCAACCTGAACCATTTCAAAGGGCCTGAACGGCGATCCGATGATGGAAAGTTAAGGACAAAGTACTTGTCCAAATTTGCTTTAATCGCCCTGGATTGCTGATAACGATCTTCCCCGAATGATGCGGCGCGATTTATTCACGTCCGAATCTGGCGCAAAGCGGAGGTTCAGCCGAGCCCATAAGCCGGCCCATCATCAGCGATGACAGCTGCGTGTTCGGCCGTCCACCCGACGATATGGCTTGGCCGCTATGAGATAAAGGGCTTTGCCTTCGGCGATTTCCGCGGCATCGCGGGTGGGCCGATCACCAGCGCAGAGGTTTTGATGTGAGCGGTAACGATGCGCTACAGGCCGCGTACCGCGGGGGAAGCGGCGATCCAATTATGGGACAGGGTCCGATCGGTCGTTTGTCTCGATTATGCCTCACTTTTGGCTCTCATATACTGCCCGGGTAGTCGACGAATCCTCGCACGGGCAGGCGCCCACGGGGTGGAATCGGGGTTAATGGCTTTTGGGGACTTGATGGCTTTCGATGCAGCGATCGCTGACGGGTCGCGCCGCAGCGTGGGTTGGTCCGAGACCGCCGCGCTGGTTCTTGCTGCGCTCGCTCTGGCACTCGGCGCGGTTGCCTGGATCGCCGATTCCGACCAAACCACCGCGTTCGCGACCGCGGCATTGCCACGAAGCCCGGATCGCATCTCCTTCGACGATCGTTTTTCGCCGCTCTCATCACCCGATTCGCCCGCCGGCGATATTGCCTTGCAGCCGCTGGACCATTCTGCCCTAGCTGCCGTCGAGTTGAAGTTCCGCGACGCCAAGGGCATGCTTGCGCGACAGTTAATGTCCCAGGACTGGCGTACCGCCTTTGTTGATCAGGCCGTCCTCGATGAGGGCAGGGCCAACGAGAGCAAGGCGGATGAAAGCAGGCCGTCGGCCCCGGCCGGCATCCCCATGCCCAGGTCTCGTCCCGCGACGGCAGACCTGGAATCGCGGCCCGGATTGGCCTTGGCTCAGGCCGACAACGCGGCCCGGCCGGACGATCGCACGCTCCTGCAAAAACTGTCCGACCTGCTGCCGGGGCGCGTTACGCTGGCCTCGCTCACGCCGGAAGGCGGGCTGTTTCGCCAGCGGCCGGATCTGGCGTCTCTCGGCTATGACAATCTCACCGCGGTTTACGACATCTCGGCGCATGCGGTTTACCTGCCGAGCGGCTTAAGGCTGGAGGCGCACTCGGGAATAGGCAGCCTGAAGGACGATCCCGAGCACGTTAACGTGCCGAACGCCGGCGCGACCCCGCCGGCGGTCTACGAGCTGAAGGCGCGCGAACGGCTGTTTCACGGTGTGCAGGCGCTGCGCATGATCCCCGCCGAGGGCAGTGTCACGAACGGGCGTTCCGGGCTGCTCGCGCATAGCTACATGCTCGGCCCCAATGGCGATTCGAACGGCTGCGTCTCGATCAGGAACTATGAAAGGTTCCTCAAAGCCTTCAACGACGGAGAGATCAATCGCGTCGTCGTCGTCCCGAGCCTGAGCGGCACGACATTGACCGCTCAGCGCTCGAACACGCAGTCATGAGCGATGCATCGATTTCCGAAACGCCGCTGCGAACGACATTCAAGATCAAGCTGAACGGGAAAACGGTATCGATCGGGACCGTGGGCCAAGCCTATCAGTTCCTGACGAATCTCAGTTCGATCGAGTGGATGGAATTCCGCTCGTTGCATGCCGACGCCATCAGTTGGCTTCAGGGCGCCGCCGATAATGCGACGCTGGCCGTGCCTGCGACCAACGCGGTGCGCACGCTGTTCGCAAGAGCTAAAGTGCTTTGATGCGTCTTGACCGATCCTCAATTCAATCGCGGGTCCACCAGAACACAGAGGCGATGCTTCGGTCAAACGCGTCGCCAAGCTAGCGCCCCGGCACCGGTTCAGGCGGCCGGATCACGGACCGCGACGAGCGAGCAGCAGGAGGCGACGGCTTCGCCGCGGCGTCGCGCGATCGGCCGCGCTGTGCGCTATCGACGGATTCCAGGTAAGAGGAGAGCGCCCAGGCCGAGCTGGAATTGCTCGCGTAGTGCTCTTGCAGAAACAAGTAGAGCGTAAGACGAAATCGGCCCTTGGCAAGACCGCGCGCGCTGCGATGACATGTCGCGCAACTATCCGCAAACAGCCTGGCGGCCGACTTGCCCTGATCGAGATTCTGGGCGTGCGCCGCGCTGCCGACCACTACCAAAATTGCGCCAAGGGCGAGTAGACGGAACCAAAGTTTCCGCAGCGACGTGGGTTCCGACGCTAACTGCATGCCGCCGTTGTCCTTCGAAC
>JAQGKJ010000664.1 GCA_028290165.1 Bradyrhizobium sp.
GGCCCGGCCCGCCTGGCCGGGCGCAACCGGATCGCCGACCGTCACGCTTCTTTCCTGGAGACGACCCCCGATCCTGAAAGCCAGACTGATCGGATCCTTGGCCTGAATTTGACCGGTCAAACTGATCGTATCGCCACTTAGAGTGTGCTGGATCGAGGTCACGCGCACCGGTCTGATTTCGACTTTCTTGGGCTGCTCCTTGCCGCATGCAGCGATCGACAGCGTGACCGCGATGACGAGTGGGATTTGTTTCATCGCGATAACACCTCATTCAATCTGCCAGATTGTCTGGCGCTCGCCATTCTCAGATAGAGGCCACCGGCCTCCAAGCTCCTAGTATTCCTCTGGCGCTTCAACGATCTTCCCTCGAAACACGCGATAGACCGCACCTGTGTATGTGAGGGTGAGTGGCAGAACGAAAAGCCCGGCTCCCCAGAACATGAAGTACAGGCTTGAGGGCGGTGCGGCGGCCTGGTCGATGGTCACGGCAAACGGTATCATGAACGGCCAGAACGAGATGGCGAGCGTCCCGAACGCCGAAAGGAAGATTAGTGCCGTCATGCGGAACGGCTGGCCATCGTTTTGGTCACTGATGCCCCGGACCAGAAAGACCGCGGCAACCGCGCCAATAGCAGGAAATATGAGAAGGTATGGACGTTCGATCCATCGATTCATGATGCGGAGGTCAAGAACGAGAGCATAAATGAAGGCGACGGCTAGAAAGCTGAAGACGCCGATCGTGAGCGGTCGCAAAAGAGCATGGGCGCGTGCGCGCAAGATGCCTTCGCATTTTGCGGTCAGCCACCCGGCCCCCAACAGGGCGTAACCGAAACAGAGACCAATTCCGCAAAGGCAGGCAAACGGGCTGAGCCAACCGAAGGTGCCTCCGACATATTGCCCATCTTGCATAGGAAGGCCTTCGACCAACGCTCCGACCGTCACGCCTTGCACAAACGACGCGATCAGGGAGCCGCCGAAGAAGCCGAGGTCCCATAGCCAGCGGGTGCTAGTCGCCTTGTATCGAAACTCGAAAGCGACGCCGCGCAGGATCAGCGCGCCAAGCATCAGTGTGATCGGCAGATAGAACGCGGATAGCAAAGTCGCATATACTCGAGGAAACGCTCCGAACAAGATCGTGCCGGTGAATATCAACCACGTCTCGTTGCCGTCCCAAACTGGAGAAATCGCGGACAGCATCTTTCGGCGTAGCTCCTCATTCCGAGTAAAGCCGAAGAGAATTCCTACGCCGAGATCGAAGCCGTCCAGGATCACGTAAAGCAATGTTGTCAGCGCCAGCACGGCCACCCAAAACATGATCATCGTCCGCCCCCCGCCGCAATAGTTTCCGCCTCGGGGCTGGCACCGGGCAATGCGAGCGGGCGTTTGGCGTTGGTCGCGGATGGAGCCGCACCCGCCGACGGCCCCGCCTTGAGCATCCGGTAGATGAACAGCGTTCCGAAGCTGAAAATCAGGAAGTAGATGATCCCGAAGAAGATCAGCGAGGTCAGCGTCGCGGCGACAGTCAAATGCGGGGTGACTGCGTCGGCTGTCTTCAGCAGTCCATAAACGGTCCAGGGCTGGCGCCCGACCTCCGCCGTAAACCATCCGGTCAGCGTCGCAATGAAAGGCAGCGGGAAACTGAGAAACGTGGCCCAAAGAAGCAGTCGCTGACCGTACGTACGCCCGGTAAGCAGAAAAAAAGATCCCAGCCAGGCGATCGCCAGCATCAGCAGGCCGCACCCGACCATGATTCTGAAGGTGAAGAACGGGATCAAAACCGGCGGGCGTTCCTCGCGCGGAAAACTAGTGAGACCAACTTCCTTGGAGTTGAGGGTCATGGTTGCGATTAGACTGCCAAGATAGGGGATCTTGAGCTCGAATCGATTGCTTTCCGAAACCGGATCCGGAATTGCGATCAGAACCTCGGCGGCTGGCTGTTCGTCGAGCCAGCGCCCTTCGATCGCGGCGAACTTCGCCGGCTGCTTTTCATGCACGAAGTCCCCGTTCAAGTGCCCAAAAAATAGTTGCAAGGGAACGACGATGGCGGCCAGGTACAACCCCATCCGTAGCATCACCGCCGACTCGACGGCGTACGTGTTCCGGAGCCTGTACCAAGCGCCTGTTGCCGCGACGCAAAAGGCGCCCGTCAGATATGCCGCGATCAGCATGTGCGGAAACCGCACCCAGACGACCGGACTGAAAATTATCGCATACCAGTCCGTGGGCACGAAAATCCCATTTTGAAGCTGATATCCCACCGGGGCCTGCATCCAACTGTTGTTCACCATGATCCAGAACGCACTGAACGTCGTACCCAGGGCCACCATCAAGGTGGACAGGAAATAGAGCGCGGGTGAAACGCGCGACCGACCGAAGATGAGCATGCCGAAGAACGACGCCTCGAGGGCGAATGCGGTGA
Organism: Bradyrhizobium sp.; assembly: GCA_028290165.1. Next base: position 2,420 of record JAQGKJ010000664.1, read on the forward strand.
AGGTCTCATAGGACAGCAACGGGCCCTGTATCGGTCCCGTTGCTTCCGAAAGTCTGCTCCAGTTCGTACCGAATTCGAAACCCATCACGACGCCGGAGACGACACCCAATCCGAATGCGACGCCGAAAATCTTGAGCCAGAAGTCGAACAGTCGGCGATAGACCGGTCTCGCGGTAACGAGGTGCATACCTTCGAGTACGGCCAGCCAGGCGGCCAGGCCAATCGTAAAAGACGGGAAAATAATGTGGAAGGAGATCGTGAACGCAAATTGCAGACGGGACAAAAACAACGCGGTGAACATGGTCGATCCCCTTCCGTCGAGTGTCTTGGTGTCAGCGCGTCAGGTTGACCTTCGCCAAATCAATGAGTTCGTGTGCCCGGCCGTCCAGGACGGCTTTCATCATGAACATTCCGAAGTGATAAGCTTCGTCCACGGTCGTTTTCGGTGGCATCACCAGTTCCTGGCGGGCGCTCACCACGTCGACGAGTGCCGGGCCGTCATGGCGGAACGCTTCGGTTAAGGCGCCCTTTAGGTCCTGTGGTTTTTCGACGCGAATTCCCTTGATGCCCATGGCCTCCGCCATTGCGGCGAAGTTCGGGTTTTTGAGATCGCAACCTACATCGACGAAGCCGCCGGCTTTCATTTCCAATTCAACGAAGCCCAACGTTCCATTGTTCAGTAGGACGACCTTCACGGGCAAGCCGATCTGAGATAGTGTAACGAACTCCCCCATCATCATCGTGAAACCTCCATCTCCCGACATGGAGATAACCTGCCGCTTTGGAAATTCTGCCTGTGCGCCTATGGCATGCAACAGCGCATTCGCCATCGATCCATGGTTGAAGGATCCCACGATCCGGCGCTTTCCGTTTACTTTGAGATATCGCGCCGTCCAGGCAATTGGAGTGCCGACGTCGCACGTGAAGACCGCATCGTCGGCCGTCAGCTCGCTTACGAGACTCGTAACGTACTGTAGATGGATCAGCTTGCTTGACGGACTGCTTTCCGCGAGCTTGTCCAGACTACGACGCGCCCGCTTATAGTCGGACAGCGCATCGTCGAGGTGGCTCCTGTCGGTTTTTTCAACGAGAGAGGGCATCAACCCGGCGAGGGTCTCCTTCACCTGGCCTAATAGACCAAGAGTCAGTGGACAACGATTGCCCAACGCCTCGGGCCGGATGTCGATTTGCGCTATGCGAGCATGGTCCGGATAGAATTGCCGATAAGGAAAGTCGGTGCCCAACAATAAGAGTGCGTCGCAATTCTTCATGGCTGCGTAGCCTGAGGCAAACCCTACCAGCCCGGTCATACCCACGTCGTAAGGGTTGTCGTATTCGATATATTCCTTGCAGCGAAGAGAATGAACGATCGGCGCTTTCAGCAGCCGCGCCACTTCGATGACCTCCGAATGTGCACCCTCACATCCCGCACCGCACATCAAAGTCACGCGCGCCGCGCCGTTAAGAAGGGATGCAAGACTGGCGACGTCGGCGTCGCTGGGACGGACGATGGGGCGACTTGGCAGGATCCACGGGGGAACCTTGGCAGGCAATGGCCTAAGCGCGACGTCACCGGGAATCACCACCGCAGCGACGCCCCGCTTGGCGACCGCAACGCGCATGGCCCGCGTGAGGATTTGAGGCGACTGATCTGGGTTCGAAACCATTTCTACGTAGTGGGAGCACTCCTTGAACAGGCTTTCTGGATGCGTCGCCTGAAAATAGTCGATCCCTATCTCCGTGCTGGGAATGTGCGCAGCTATTGCAAGGATCGGCACGCCGCTGCGATGGCAGTCGAACAAACCATTGATGAGATGCAGATTGCCTGGACCGCAGCTTCCCGCGCAGACTGCGAGTTCTCCGGTGAGATGAGCTTCGGCGCCTGCCGCAAAAGCCGCTCCTTCCTCATGTCGCATGTGAATCCAGTCGATGGTACCAAGGCGGCGGAGCGCATCACTGAAACCGTTGAGCGAGTCGCCTACGACGCCATAAACGCGCTTGATGCCGGCTTCAGCCAACGCACTTGCCATGAAGTCTGCCGCTGTGCTCATTTTGGTTCCTTTCAACGTTTTGCTTTGCTCTTTGGTGACGGAGTTGTTTTAAGCTGTCGCTAGGCGCGCCCGGAGCTCAAGCAGCCTCGACAACGGAAGCTGCCAGCGACCGATCCCCAGAACGCTGCAAGAGCGGGAATATTGGCAAAGCCCAAGTTGCTGCCGTTTGCGCCTTGACGCTATTTGTCTCTTTGCGGCTCTTCGGACATCAGCCGTGAGCTTCGCTGTCCGCTGAAATAACTCCACAGCCATTGTGTTCGAACGCGCATGCGGTTGTGACGCTGAGGAAGAGAAATAAGATGGACCGCAGCCCACACCAACCAGGCCAGAAACCCGCTCATCCGGATTCGACCCGTCTCCATGATCGCAAAGTTCTTGCCGATCACGGCCATACTTCCTTTATCCAGGTAACGGAACGGACGCGGCGGCGACTTGCCCTTGAGTTCACTTGCAATGAAACGACCGACATAGCGACCTTGCCGGATCGCCGCCTGGGCGACACCTGGAACAGGCCGGCCGTCTTGAATTAACGAGGCGGTATCGCCAACTACAAATATTCCTTGGTTGTCAGGCACGTTCATGAAAGGTCCGACGCACGCGCGCCCCGCGCGATCAGTCTGAACACCAGACATCCTGACGATCCGAGATGGCGCAACGCCAGCCGTCCAAAGCACTGTTGCACTCTTGAATAATTTTCCGGCGACCGTCACGCCTTGCTCGTTTATCTTTTCTACGATGGCACCGGCCATCACTTCGACGCCCAATCTATCGAGCCTCTTGGCTGCCTTTTTCGATAATGATTCGGCGTAGCTCGGCAGCACGCGGCTTCCACCCT
>JAQGKJ010000080.1 GCA_028290165.1 Bradyrhizobium sp.
ATTTTACGCGTTTTCTTGACGCGAACCGGTCTCCACTTCGCTTGAAAACGCTCCCCTCACGAGCTCGATTTTCCCTGTTGAAAGCCTTTCGATATGAACAGGGGTGCGCCGGCCGGTCCGGTCAGGAACTGGATCAGCGACTTCGCCGCCTCGGCCTGTTTGCTGCCGGCCCCGATGGCGGCCGTGAATTGCGTCAGGCTGCCGAGTTCGCCCGGCAACGGGCCTACCAGTTGCGCGCCCGCCACCGGCACGATTTCCGAGGCCTGCGCGACACCGATCTCGGCGTCGCCCTTGGCGACGACCTCAGCGGACTGGGCGCCCGGCACCAGGATGGTCCGGGATTTCAATTGCTCGGCGATGCCAAGCCGATCGACGACCTGCGCGAAATAGACGCCGCTTGCCCCGCCTTTGGCGGGATCGGCGTAAACGATGGATTTGGCGGCGAGCAGCGAACGCTTCAACGCGTCAGCCGAACTGATGTCGGGCTTCGGCGCACCCGCCCGCACCGCGATCGCGACCGGCGTGGCCGCGACATCGACGAGGCTGCCGGGCGCGAACTTGTCCTGCTTCTGCAGGTCGTCCATCGCCGGCCGCGACAGCATGATGACATCGGCGGTTTCGCCGGCGAGAACGCGCTTCTTGATATCGGCGATCAGGCTGTAGCCGATCTTGAGTTTGTTGCCGGTGGCGCGCTCGAATTGCGGAGCAAGCTCGTCCAACGCCGAAGTCAGCGCGACCGAAGTAAGGACCGTCACTTCAACAGGCTCGGCCACGGCCGCTTCGATCGCCGCGATGGAGGAAAACAGCAATCCTGCCAGCGTCGCCGCCGCAAGTCTTGACTGAAATGAGCGCCTGGTCATGGTCATCCTCCCACCCTGAAATGGCTTGTTGTTATCGATTGAGGGCGAAAGTAGCGTGAAGGGCGGCTCGGCGAAAGCGTAATCCGCCAACTCGTCGCATTCGCGCGACCCGGAGGCGGCAGCCTTGGCGCGAATGCGGCGTTACCGGACGCATCACCCCCACCGGAGTTGTGGGTGGCTTCGTCACCGCCAAAGCTGCCGAATCCCTTATAGCAATTCCGGTGTCCGCTGGGAGCGGTTATCAACACAGGAAATGTGGCCCCCAGTCCGATCGTCATCACCCGCCACCGGACCGGCGCATCGCGCCGCCGCGGCAGATCACGACACGCATGGTTGCTCCGCCGATTCCGTGTTCGTCATGGCCGGGCTTCGTCCCGGCCATCCACGTCTTTCTTGCCCAAGTGAAGCCAGACCTCGTAGGGCGCAATAGCGCAGCGTCCTCCGCCATCGCGAACGCGGCGCAATACGCGGAGTTTATCATCGGGCGCGCATTCGCGCGACCCGTTGGCTATTGCGCCCTACGCGCTTTCACCCAGCGCGCCGCGGCGTCGGCCGTGTCTTCCGGTCGCGTATTGAAGGCGATGGACGCGCTCGGCGCCGCCCTGTGCACGGCATTGATCAGCATCTCGAACAGCAGCAGGCTTTTGGGCGGCAGGCGAATCCCCCCGCCGATCACAACGCAATCATACGGCTTGCTTGCAAGTTGACTTTCAAGCTGAGAGACAGCGCTTTTGTCGGGCCGTACCAGGCAAAGATCGGCGTCCCACCCGCGTTCCGTCGTTTGCCGCAGGGCAACCGCAATCCCGGCGTGAATTTTTTCGGCGCTAAAGCCAGGCGGCAGGGCGGGATCGGAGAAATCGACGGTCTCCGGTTCCTGGCCTACGAACAAAATCCGCGTCATTTTCATTTCTCCATCCAACAGATTATTTCTGATCCGGCGATCATCCGTGCACATTGCGCCCGCCGACTCTCCGATCCGCTCTCGGCCGCCGCCCTTCCCTGCGCATAAAGTAGACTACCGGCACCTCCCGCCCGCGCCTAAATTTCCAGGGATCAAGGCTCGCCCGAAGGGAACAAGAAGCACACCAGCCAGGGAGTGGATGACGATGCTTGCTTTGGTCGAAGGACACCCGAACATCGATGTCATGGTCTTCTACGTGCTGGCGTCCGCCATCCTTGTAGCGACGCTCTACTATTTCCACACCAGGCCGGATCGCAGCTGCAGGACGGAATAGCTCGTCGTATTCCGGCCGTTCATTCGCACCGGCCAGCGCAATACGCGGAGTTTGTGATTGGGCGCGCATTCGCGCGATCCGTTGGCTGTTGCGCCCACCGCGCGCTCGACCGTTACGTCGAGGCCGCGTCCGTCAGCTACTGGACGACGTCAAGCCTGACCTTCGCGATCCCCGCTCCAACCATTCCCAGCGCATCGGCCGCAGCATAGGAGACGTCGACGGTTCGCCCCGCGATGTACGGACCGCGGTCGTTGACCCGGACTGTCACGGACCGCCCGGAGGCGACGTTGGTCACACGCAGCCTGGTGCCGAATGGCAGCGTCGGATGAGCCGCGGTCAAGTCGTGCGTATCGAACTTCTCGCCGCTCGCGGTCTGCGTGCCCTCGGTGTAGAAGCTGGCAAGTCCCTGCGAGGCGATATCTTTCTTCTCGCCTGCATTTTTGTGGGACGCGAACGGGATATGCTTTTTCACGGACGCCACACGCTTGTTCGCAACAAATGATGCCGTTCGATTGGGTTGCAGCGACGCCTGCCGGCGGGGGGCGGCAAATTCGGAATTGCTGGTGACGACGGACGACTGGGCGCAAGCCGCCAGCAAAGCCCCTGCCAGAGCAACGGCAAACAGCCGGATGACATTCCGGACATGCGCGGCCGAGACCAATGACGCGCCGATACGAACACGGTTCGCTTTAACGCCGACGCACGAAATTCCGGCACAGATGGAATACATGTTGCATCCCCAACGCGTGCCCCCAAACCCGACTTCAGCCGGATGCAATGGCGGGATCCAATCAGGGCGGAACCGTGGCCGGAAGAGACATCGACCACGCGATTCCATTCGGGTGTGATTATTGCGCCACAGCCGATTTATGCGCGATGTTAGCCGTCATCGTCCGCGAATGCGGACGATCCAGTATTCCAGAGACGCTGATGATCGAATCGAGAGGCCGCGGCGTACTGGATCGTCCGGTCAAGCCGGACGATGACAGGTTTGGCTGTTTGAAAACTGAATCGAATCCCGGCGGCTTCGTAGCTTGCCTCCCTCGCTCACGCGTCAAACACTCACTCACGCCCTGCCGACGTGCCCTCGCCGCCGTCGATCTGACGGCCCATCAGCGCGATGGCGCGCTGATAGACCGAAGCGGCATTCCACGCCTGGATGGCGGCGAAATTGGCTTCGCCAGGCTGGTATCCCGCGCCGGCGCGCCAGCCATGGGCCTTGAGGAAATTGGCCGTCGAGTTCAGCGCGTTGGCGGCGACGTCGAGATTGCCGGTGCCGTAGGCCAGGATGTTCTTCGGCAAGAATTGCGTCTGGCAGATTTCGCCGTGCATGGAGCCGCGCGCGCTTGCCGAAAGCGAGCCGCGATCGATCAGCTTCAGGGCGGCATAGAGCTGCTCGGTGAAATATTCGGTGCGGCGGCAGTCGTAGGCGAGAGTTGCGATGGACGACAGCATGTTCTGATTGCCGCGCTGGCTTCCGAAGCCCGTCTCCATTCCCCAGATCGCGATCAGCGGCCCCGGCGGGACGCCGTAGCGTTGCTGGATCGATGCGAACAGCGCCGCCTGGGATTGCTTCAACGAGCGACCCCGGGCGACGATGGCCGAAGCCCCGCGTTTGGCGTGAAACTGTTCGAGCGACAGACCGAAGCTTCTTTGGCCGCGGTCGGCGGCGATGGTCGCCGCCGCATAGTTCGTCTGCATCAACGCCGCGACGCTCGAGGCGCCGACGCCTTTTGCCCTCGCCTCCTCCGCGAATTGTCCCTTCCAGGCCTCGAAACCGGCCGCCGAGCTGCCGCACTGCGCGGCATCCGCTGTCGTGCGCAGAGGCGCAAGCATTGCCAATGCCGTGAAGGCAGCCGTCGCAATCTGCCTGCCAATCATTCGGAACTCCTTTGGTGCCGTTTGGAAGCACATTAGCCCCGGATTGCGGCGTTGTAGCACGCGGCACCGGATCGCATTCTGAATTCACTTTTTATTTCTTTTGCATGCAAAATTGCCATTGCCGCAGGCGTAAAGCGAATGCCATGCCTTACACCGGAGTTTTTTGAACATTTTACAGCCAGAATCGACGCATCACGTTGCGGGATACCAACAAATTTTGAATGCATTTCGTCTGTATGTCCGGCATAATGAATACGGAATCAGGGTGGAAACAGGCGGACGAATGATCCGTCAACTCAAGGAGCCTCGTATGGCAACCTATAAGATATTGATCATGGGCGCGGCCTACGGCTCGCTGCTTGCCTCGAAAATGCTGTTCGGCGGACACAGGATTCACCATGTCTGCCTGCCCGCGGAGGCTGACCTGATCAATGCGGAAGGCTTCCGGGTGCGGATCCCGGTGAAGGGCCGCAAGGACCCGGTCGAACTCGACTCGCGCAAACTGCCGGGCAAGATCACGGCCGGCGGTGCGGCTGGAGTGAACCCCGGGGATTACGACCTCGTCGCCCTCGCCATGCAGGAGCCCCAGTACCGCTCGCCCGGCGTGCGCGAACTGCTCGACCTGGTGGCGACCTCCAAAGTCCCCTGCATGTCGATCATGAACATGCCGCCGCTGCCCTACATGAAGCGCATCCCCGGTCTGAACAGCGATCTGCTCAAGCCTGCCTATACCGATCCGACCGTGTGGGACAATTTCGATCCGGGCTTGCTGACGCTGTGCAGTCCCGACCCGCAGGCGATCAGACCGCCGGACGAGAACGTCAACGTGCTGCAGGTTACGCTGCCAACCAACTTCAAGGTCGCAAAGTTCGACAACGACCGGTACACCGCCATCCTGCGGCAGCTCGAAACCGAGATCGACGCGATCCGTTTCGAGGTGCCGGAAGGCAAGATCGAACTGCCGGTGAAGCTGCGCGTGCACGATTCGATATTCGTACCGCTCGCCAAATGGGCGATGCTGCTCGCCGGCAATTACCGCTGTATCACCAGGGACGGCATGCGCACCGCGCAGGAGGCGGTCAATTCCAATCTCGATGAATCGCGCTCGGTGTATAATTTCGTCAATGAGCTTTGCGTCAAGCTCGGCGCCAATCCGAACGACCTGGTGCCCTTCGAGAAATACGCAGCCGCGGCGCAAGGTCTGACGCGCCCCGCCTCGGCCGCCCGTGCGCTGCAGAACGGCGCGCCAAATATCGAACGCGCCGACAGGCTGGTGCAGCTCATCGCTCAACAGAAGGGCCTGAGCCACCCCTCGATCGACGCCACCGTCACCCTGGTCAATGCCCGGCTCGATGCGAACCGGAAGAAGGCCGCGGCCTGATGCGGGGATCGCGGAAATGCGCCGCCCGACGCCGGCAGCGGAGTTCATTGAAATCGAGTTCCTGGGGCGGAATAGGGAAGAGGATTCCGCCCTGTCACGGCTGCCGTCCGGCGCAATACGCGAAGCCTGTCATCGGGCGCGCATTCGCCCGACCCGATGGCGGATTACGTAGTTTCGCTTAAGCGATCTTGCGAAATTTTCCGCTGCCCTTGCCGGTGCTATCCGTGGAGCCTGCATTTCGCTTTTCGCAAGGAGGCGGGACATGGCTCAGGTCTATTTCCATTGCTCCAATGCCCAGGGGATATTGATTGACCGACGCGGCGTCGCGATCATCGACCTGGTTGAGGCGCTTGAGCACGCCGACCGCGTCGTGCGGTCGCTCATCGCCGGGCCCAACGCGGAAGATTGGCGCGGCTGGGTACTGCATGTCAGCGATGATCTCGGCGAAGAGGTTTTTGTCGTGCCCTTCGCCTCGCTGCTCGGCAAACCGCATTGAGAGGCGCCATGTTGGTCGCGCCATCATCATCGACGCCGTTTCGCCGACGCTTGTATGTGATCATAACCAGGTGGCACCGGCTGATCCAAATGGCCCGCGATCCCTATCGGCCGGAGCTTCACTACATGCGAGGACCCGGCCCGAAGTGGCACGCGAAACATCCGAGCCGCGCCGAAAGCCTGTAGGTGGGTGGAGCGCTTGCGAAACCCATCGGCTTGCTTCGCGCGCGTGGTGACGCGACGGGTATCGCGGAGTTTATCATCGGGCGCGCCGACCGTTGGCTCCCACCCATCCTGCGGGCTACGCGAGGGCTAAATCCATCCTACGGGCTATCAGTAGTGCTCAAGGAATCTCGTAGACCGACACCTTGTCCGCGATGCCGCTCAACGCCACGCGTCTGAGCGTTGGCGTTAGCCCGTTGGTCTCAAGCAGAGCCCGGGCTTGCGCGTTCTCCACCACCGATTCCGTCACGACGATCGAGCGTGAGGCGGCAAGGCCCTGGACGCGCGACGCGATGTTGATCGTCTGACCAAAATAATCCTGCTGGGCATTGAGGGTGACCGCGAGGCATGATCCTTCATGGATGCCCATCTTCAGGCGCAGGCTCTGATGCTGACGCTCGGCGCCAAGATCGCTCATCGCCTCGCGCATGCGGATCGCAGCGGCAATGGCGCG
>JAQGKJ010000676.1 GCA_028290165.1 Bradyrhizobium sp.
CAGGTCTCCGCCGCCGACTTGCGATCCGCCCCATCGAGCACCATCGCAAGAGCCAGCATCCGCTGCGCGGCCGAACCGTTCTTCTCCCGCCCCGCCGCCGCCCGAAGCTCCTTTGCCGTCAAATCAACCCGTGTGATCGCAACCGCCCCACCCATCGATGCTGCTCCTCTTTCGTGAACATACATCGAGTCAGAGTTTCCCCGATTTGGGAATCCCAAAATGAGTCAAAAGCCGCGGCCGTTGGTATAACCCGAAACCATCGCGCGGATACGCCGCGACAGATTGTCGAGCTCGAACGGCTTGGTGATCATTTCCATGCCTGCCTGCAGAAAGCCATCCGATATCGCGACGCTCTCGGCGTAGCCCGTCATGAAAAGAACTTTCAGGCCGGGCCTGGTTTCCCGCGCCTGATCGGCGAGCTGGCGGCCGTTCATGCCGGGCAGACCGACGTCGGTGACCAGCAAATCGATCCGCGCATCGCTGCGCAGGATTCGCAGGCCCGACGCGCCATCAACGGCCTCCAGCGTCCGGTAACCCTGGTCGCCGAGCATCTCCAGGATAACACCGCGCACCACCGGCTCGTCCTCGACCACCAGCACGGTCTCACCGGTGGCGGCATATTCGGCCGCCCTCGTGGCGGACGGATGCGGAGCCGTGGCGTCGCCGATATGACGCGGCAGATAAAGCCTGATCGTCGTCCCCTGCCCCGGCCTGGTGTCGATCGTGGCATGACCGTTCGACTGCCGCGCGAAGCCATAGATCATCGAGAGCCCCAGGCCCGTGCCTTGCCCGATCGGCTTGGTGGTGAAGAACGGATCGAAGGCGCGCGCCGCCACCTCCGCGCTCATGCCGACGCCAGTATCGGTTACGTCGATGCGAACGTAATCGCCGGGCGACAGTGCCGGCGTATCCGCGGTGACGCTGTCGAGGCGCGCGTTGGCGGTTTTGACGGTGAGCTTGCCGCCATCCGGCAAGGCGTCGCGGGCGTTGATGGCGAGATTGAGCAGCGCGCTTTCCAGCTGATTGGGGTCGCACAGCGTGCACCACAGGTCGTCCGACGCGGCGATTTCGAGATCGATGGTCTCGCCGATCGTCCGGCGCAGCAAATCCTCCAGCGACACCACGAGCTCGTTGACATCGACGCTTTTCGGGATCAGCGGCTGCCGCCGCGCAAAGGCCAGCAGGCGATGGGTCAGCGCCGCCGCCCGGTTCGCCGACGTCATCGCCGCGTTGATATAGCGCGCGAAATTGTCGGTGCGGCCCTGATGGAGACGGGTCTGCAACAGATCGAGCGAGCCGACGATTCCGGTCAGGAGATTGTTGAAGTCGTGCGCGATGCCGCCGGTCAATTGCCCGACCGCTTCCATCTTCTGGGACTGGCGCAAGGCCTCTTCGGTGGCTTTCAGCCGTTCGGCGGCGGCCTTCTCCGCGGTCACGTCGCGGACAACCGCATAGATATGATCCTGGTCGGCGACCCCGGTCCAGGACAGCCAGCGGTACGATCCGTCCTTGTGGCGAAACCGGCTTTCGAACCGCACCGTGGTCTCGGGCGTGCCGAGTTTTTTGATCTGCGCACCCGTAATGCCGCCGTCGTCGGGATGCTCAAGCCATTCCGAGGTACGGTTCAATAATTCAACCTCGCTCCAGCCGAGCGTCCTGGTCCAGGCCGGGTTGACGGTTTGCCAGACCCCGTTGCGGTCGGCGACTACCAACAGGTCCTGCGACACGTTCCAGATCCGGTCACGCTCGCGGGTTTTTTCCTCGACGCGCTGCGCCAGCGTGGCAGTCAGCTCAGTGAGCTGGTCGGCAAGCTCGCGGTATCGCTCTTCGCTTTGCCGCAGCGCCTGTTCCGACAGCACCTGTTCGGTGATGTCGGTGTGCGCGCCGACCAGGCGAACGGCTTTTCCATGCTCGTCGCGCTCGATCGTGGACTTGACCGAGATCCAGCGCGTCTCGCCGTCAGAGGGGCGAATGATCCGGTACTGCACGCTGTAGTCGCGCGCATCGCCGGCGACGGCGTCGCGGAATTTCTTTTCGGTGGCTTCGCGGTCCTCGGGGTGAATGCGCTGGACCCAGTCCTCGTGGGACTCGTACATTGCTTCCGGCGGCAGTCCGTGAATCACCAAATATTCCGGCGAGCGGCGATTGCGGAAACCGGACCGGAGATCGACCTCGAGGCCGCCGATCCGCCCGAGTTGCTGCACGCGCGCGAGTTCGGCCTCGCGCCCCCGTAACGCGGCGCCGGCGAGATAGTCCTTGGTCACGTCGCGGCAAACCACAAGCACGCCGCCGATGCCGTCGTCTTCGTCGATCGGGCTGTAGTCATAGGTCCAGTAGACCTGCTCGAGCCTGCCGTGACGCGTCACCGGAATCAGCTGGTTCTCATGCCAGGTGGCGCCTCCGCCGTTCATCACCTGCTCGATCTGGGGACCGATGATGTCCCAGATTTCGGCCCAGCACTCCCTCCCGCCCTGCCCCAGCGCGCTGGGGTGGCGCTCGGGTCCCATGGTCTGGCGATAGGCGTCATTATAGAATTGAATGAGCTCGGGGCCCCACCAGATGAACATCGGATGGTTGGTGTTGAGCAGGATGCGCAGCGCCGTGCGCAAACTTTGCGGCCAGGTCTCTGGCTTGCCCAGCGGGCTTGCCGACCAGTCGCAAGCCCGCGTCAACGCGCCCATCTCCCCGCCGCCGGCGAGAAAATCCGCAGAAGTGGGTCTATTGATTTTCAACATGAGGGATTGGCGGCCAACTCAGCCCAACTTTAGCTGCCGAAACGAACTGCAACCCCACCCAACTCGCTGGGTCCGCAACTGGTTCCCTTATATCTCACCGGCAAGGCAATATATATCGGCTGGCGCAGCCGACGCCGTTAATCCCGACGCCGGCCCATACGGACCGGAACGCTCATTTCATGAGACCCGCCGCTGTCAGCGCGCGGGTGATCACGCCGCCGACGTCGATCGCGCGACGCCGCGGCTCTCGCGGCGGCTCGGGACGGCGATTGATCGTCGCCAACGGCCAGAGCACCTGGCTGAGATCGGGCGCCGACGCGGGCACTGGAGAAACCACCGGGATCGTCTTTGCAACTTGCTTTGAAGCTGCCGCGGGAGCCGTCTTTGCGGCTTCGCTGGGCTGACGGATCCATTGCGTCAGGCCGAAGAAATTCGCGATGTGATAAGACGACGAGATCCCCGCCTCGATCAGAAACGCGCCTTGCGCACCGTATCGCTCGTCATTGTCGGCGGTACCGAGCGGGGTGCCGTGGGCCATATCGGTGATGGTGTAGGACTCAACAACGGTTTCGCCGTCCGCGTTCCACCAGATCTGGCGGGGATAGCCGTCGACGGTCGCCTGCGACATCGGCGCGGATGGCAGATCGTGCACATCGAGCCACTGCTTGACGATCTCATTGGCGTTGGCGGGATTGACGGTGCGATCGGCGCTGCCGTGCCACACCGAAAGTTTAGGCCATGGGCCTTTGTGATGTGAGGCGTTGCGCACCAGATCTCCCAGCTCGGAGGCCGGGCGGGACGGTGACTGGAACATCCCGCTCAACGCCTCCCGCACATTGGTCGCAACACCGAAAGGGAGGCCCGCGATGATCGCGCCGCCCGCGAATATCTCGGGATAGGTTGCAAGCATGACCGAGGTCATGGCGCCGCCGGCGGATAACCCGGTGACGAAGACGCGGCGCTCACTGATTTTGTGATCGACGACCATCCGCGCGATCATCTGCCGGATCGAACAGGCCTCGCCGCGCCCGCGCGTGGTGTCTTCCGGATTGAACCAGTTGAAGCAGGTTTGCGCGTTGTTCGACGGCTGCTGTTCGGGCATCAGCAACGCAAAACCGTAGCGCTTGGCCAGCGTGGACCAGCCGGCGCCGAGATCGTAGCCGGCGGCGGTCTGGCCGCATCCGTGCAGGACGACCACCAAAGCGGGCGACTGCTGAAGGTTCGCGGGGACAAAGGAGAACATCCTCAGGTCGCCCGGATTCGATCCGAATCCGGCGACTTCGACGAGGGGACTGCGGTGGCCTGGCTTAAAACCTCGTCCAAACTCTCCAAAGCCGTTCATTCCATGCAGCTTTGGTAGACGTCGCAGTAATTCGATATTCTTGGCAAGCGACACCGGCAGCTCCTTAGGTGAGAGTTTTGTTAACCTCACCCTGAACAGATAGTTGCTGCACTGCGAAATAAAAAGACCGTGTGCTGTCAGTCCCCAGGATTGTGGCGGCAGAACCGGTCAATTGGCTGCCTTAATTAATGTCATTTTAAGTAGCTGCGCGCCGCATCCACGACAGAAATGCGACGCTGATCAGGATCGACAGCGAAAACAGCGCCAGCGCCGCAAACAGCGCCGGCCGTGCCGACCAGTTAGCCTCGATCGCAAAAAAGGCGGCGCCGATTGCCGCGACGCCGGCGGCGTTGGCGATTTGCGCGGTCGTGCCGTACATCCCGGCGCCGGAGCCGGCGCTTGCCGGCTTCACCGTGGAAAGTACCGCGCTGGACAAGGGCGCCATCACCAATCCCTGACCATAACCGAATATCGCCAGCACCAGCGCCAGCACGGCTGCGGTGGGCGCAGCGATCGACGCGACCGTCAGCGCGAGTGCCGCGAGGCCGGCGATCTGGATAGCGCAGCCTTCGATCAGCACCAGCGTACCGCGATGCCGCGCCCGCGCCGCGCTGTGCCGCGAGGCGATGACGAAGGTCAGCGTCAAGGGCAGGAACACCACGCCTGCCTGCAAAGGCGGAATCTGCAAGCCCCGCTGCATGAACAAGGTCATGACCAGATAGAACGACAGGTTGGCGAAAAAGAAGAAGAAGGCGGCACACAGACCGCGCATGAAGGCCGCGTCGGACAATAGCACAAGATCGATCAGCGGCATGCCGCCGCGGCGCGCAACTGATCGTTCGAGCCGCAGGAATGCGGCAACGATCGCGACGCCTGCCGCCATCACCAGCCAGACCCACGGTGCCCAATGCACTCGTGTCCGAACAATAGCGGGCCGATCAGGCACAATAGTCCGCTGAACAGCACGATCGCGCCGGGAATATCCAGCAGCGTGCCGGGACGACGTGGCACCGACGGCATAATCTTCAATGCCGCGGCCATGATGAGGAGGCCAAACGGCACGTTGACGAAAAACACCACGCGCCAGCCGAGCCCGGCAAGGTCCGACGTCACGAGCACCCCGCCGAGCAGAAAGCCGGCGGCGCCCGCTAGCCCAAGCACGATGCCGTAAATGGCGAAGGCGCGGCCGCGCGACCCGTCCGAGAACAAAAGGTGCAGGGTAGCGATCACCTGCGGCACCATCAGCGCCGCGGTCGCTCCCTGCGCCAACCGCGCGGCAATCAATTCGGGACCGGACTGCGAAAGCCCGCACCACAGCGAGGTGAGCGTGAAGCCGAGCACGCCAGCCAGAAATACGTTCCTGGTACCGTAGATATCGCCGAGCCGGCCACCGGTGACGACCAGCGTTGCATAGGCGATGAGATAGATCGCGATCACCGACTCGATCTGCGCCGGGCTCGCATTCAGCTCGGCCGCAATGGTCGGAATTGCGACGTTGACGATGAAGGCGTCGACCCCGAACATGAACTGCGCGGCGACGACGATCGCGAGTACCCACCAGCGGCGCGACGAGTCCACGGGGGCTGAAACCATCTGGTGCATGCAAAACGACCCGGTCTGAAGTCTGAAGCGCCCGACGATTTCAGGTTTCGGTCATCCCGGCGATTACGTGCGAGGTAAGGATTCGCGAGGCTTTTTTGGCCCGATTGCTGCATGGAAAAAGGCCTCGGGGCCCATTTCCAGCCGTCTTTTCCCGAGTTCGGACCGCCTGCAATGTATGACTATGACATGGTCGTGATCGGCTCCGGGCCCTCCGACCGCCGCGCCGAGCGCAGCGAAGCAATCCAGTGTCATTATGCCGTGCTATAGATTGCTTCGAGGAGCCTGTCATCGGGCGGGGCTGCGCCCCGACCCGTTGGCTCGCCATGACGATCTAAAATTACTTGTCTTGCGTTGACAGCCGCTCTCTCAGATCGCCTTCAATTTGCGATAGGCGAACCACACCATCTTCAGCAGCAGCCAGCCGTCGCGAAAACGCGAGATCTGGGTCTCGCCGAAGGTGCGCGCCCTGTAGTGGATCGGCGTCTCGATGATTTTGAGATTCTGTTTGGCCGCGCCGAAGATCAGGTCGAAATCGCCGAACGGATCGAAATTGCCGAAATAGCCGCGTTCTTGCGCCAGCACCTCGTAGTCTTTTCGCAACAATACCTTGGTGCCGCACAGCGTGTCGGTCAGCCTGGTATTGACGAGGTAGCTGAACAGGTAGGCAAAGCAACGGTTGGCGATGAGGTTGAGCGGGCGCATCGCCTCATCCTCCATCGGATAGATCAGGCGGGTGCCGTTGACGAACTCGGCCTTCCCGGTCTCGATCACAGCGTGATATTTCGGCAGCGCTTCCGGCGGCATCGTCAGGTCGGCGTCCAGGATCATCAGCACGTCGCCGGTCGCCGCGGCAAAACCCTTGCGGACCGCGTCGCCCTTGCCCTTGCCTTCCTGCTTCAGCACCTTGATGTCCCAGTCATCCTTGTAGGCATCGCGGACACGCTTGCATTCCCCATAGGTGTCGTCGCTGGAATTTCCTTCGACGAACAGAATCTCCTGGGTGCTGCCGAATTTCGGCATCCGCAGGATCGCGCTTTCGATATTGCCCCTCTCGTTCCGGCAGGGAATGACGATGCTGACCGAGAATTTCCGATCCGGGAATTTCCGGACCGGACGCCCGACGATATAGGTCCGCAGGCACAATTGCCGGATGCCGGGCA
>JAQGKJ010000711.1 GCA_028290165.1 Bradyrhizobium sp.
TAGACCAGCAGCGTCGCTGACGCCTTCATCCGGTCGACCACCGGGTCCCAGAAATGGCGGTCCATGGCCAGCGAATGGATCAAGGCGATGCGCGGGCCGTTCTCGCCACCGGTGATGGCATAGCGGATTGCGGTCCCGTCACGCATGCGGGCCCGCAAACCGGTCGAGCTTTGCAGGGACAAAATCAACTCCAGATGAGGGTGGCTGACGCCGGGCAACCCGCTGACAAGTGCCGACACAAAATCGGCCGGCGCAGCGTCATGCGAGGCGAATTGGACTGCATCATGCCACGCCAAACCCCCGCACGGCGCAAATGACGAAATTTCAGTCGCCCATTAGACTTCCGAATTGGCCGCCATTGCCGCCTTCGAGCTTAATATTGTTCAAGAATTCGGGATTCGCCGCAGGCTGGGGACGCGGCGGGCGGGCGTGTTCCCACAACCGGTCGAACGAGGCGGTGGAAAGGCATCAATTGACCACTCAGAATGCCCTGATCCGGCGCGTTTGCGTCGAAGCTGCAGATATCCGGTCGATCGAACTCGTGGGCACCGACGGCAAGCCGCTGCAGCCCTTCGGGGCTGGCGGTCATATCGATGTTCATGTCGGCGAATTGATCCGGCAATACTCGCTGATCAACACCACTTCTACCGACGGCTCCTACCGGATCGCGATCAAGCTGGAGCCGAATTCGCGAGGTGGCTCGCGGTTGATGCACGCGCTTACCGAAGGCGAAATCCTGAAAATAGGAGTGCCGCGCAACAATTTTACGCTGCACCCGGACGCGGCTCATTCGGTTCTGCTGGCAGGCGGCATCGGTATTACGCCACTGTTGGGCATGGCCTATCACCTGCTTGCGCGGGACGATTGCTTTTCTTTCGATTATTTCGCGCGGTCGAATGACCCGGTGGCGTTCGCCGAGGAAATCCGCCGCACTGCACTGGCGCCGCGGACGCGGTTTCATCTGGGTCTGGCCGGCGAGGCGGTTCAGCGCGCTTTGGCGGCGCGGCTCGACACGGTTCCGCCGAATGCACATGTTTACGGCTGCGGGCCCGGCCCGTTCATGCAGGCGGTTCGTGAGGCAGTGGCGGCCAGGCCCGGGTTGGTCCTGCATCTGGAGTATTTTGCCGCCGAGCCTCCGGCCCAGGGCATTGCCGCCGACTCGTTTCGGGTAAAGCTCGCAAGATCGGGGACGACAATCCCGGTCCATGCCGATCAGACCATTGTCGAGGCCTTGAGGGCTGCGGGAATCGAGATTGAGACCTCCTGTGAGCAGGGCGTTTGCGGAACATGCCTGACGACGGTACTGGCTGGACGGCCCGATCACCGCGACATGATGCTGACGGAGGAAGAGCAGAAGGCGGGAGACCGGATGCTGCTCTGTGTTTCGCGTAGCCTGGATGCTGAATTGGTACTTGATCTCTGAGATACGCGGCCAAGTGCGGCTTGAGACTTGGACGTTGGCGACTTAGGATGCTCGACAAAATAGCACCGTAAGGATGATTGCCGGAGGAATCGTGCTCGAAAACGTCATTCTGTCCATCGGCAAGGACGAATTCGAAGACGTGCTGTTCGATGCATTTCATCGGGAAATGCGCGCGCGCCAGGTCGTGCTGCACCATTTCCGCGATGACGTAACAGTAGAGACGCTGGCGGCAAAGGACGATCGCCAGGACGGCTGCGTGCATTCGCTGGTTCACGACTATGTTCACCACTACCACGTCTACGATCCGTTCCGCGCGCGCTGCACGCCTGCCAAGTCCCGGACGGTGGAGTTGCAAGGCTTTGCCGTCAAGGAGATCGCCGAAACCGAATATTCGCAGCGGCTGTTCGTCGAACCGGGGATCGCCGGCAAGCTATGCGTGATACTGCGTAGGCCACGCGATGCGATCTGCCTGTCACTTTACCGGGACCGCCGCTACGGAAGTTTCGGCGCCGAGGACTTCAACAGGATCGAGGCGATCAAGGCGCCGCTGGCCGCAGCATTCGAACGTCATCTGGATCTCAAGCCCACCCGTACCTTGCCCAGCCCGGCGCGCATGGCCGACATCCTGCAGGGCTCCGAAAGTGTGCTGTCGTCCCGGGAGGCGGCGGTATGTGCCCGGATCGTGACGGGCTATTCCAACGAAGCCATTGCGCTCGATCTCGGCCTGTCGTTCCATTCGGTCCGTACCTACCGGCGGCGCGCCTATACCAAGTTGAAGGTGACGTCGCAGAATGAGCTGTTTGCCCTGATTCTGAACGGCGGCAGTCGAGGCGGTACCCCGGCGCATTAAAGCGTTTCTGCCCCGCACTTGATGCGGGGTGGACCCGGTTCGCGTCAAGAAAACGCGACAAATCAAGAATCTGGAGCCCTGTTCGATTCAATCGAAACGGAAAAGGCTCTAGGTCACAGCCGGCGTTTGTCACTCATTGGGGTGACTTACGAGATTGACGTTTCGGCGCACAATTCCCTCCTGAAAAGACGCTGGCCGTTGGCCGTGCCCGCTGCCGTGCAGCGGTTGACCGCCAATACGAGGGGAGAGGCACCATGGCATTTCTGCGCAACACTTGGTACGTCGCGTTGTGGTCGCAGGATCTTGCGCCCGAACAGATGGTCTCCCGCCGGTTTCTCAACGAGCCGATCGTGTTTTTCCGGCAGGCCGACGGCAAGGCCGCCGCCCTTGCGGACTCCTGCGCCCATCGATTTTCGCCGCTGTCCATGGGCAAGATCGTGAAAGGCACCAATGTGCGGTGCCCCTATCACGCGCTTGAATTCGATGGCACCGGAAAATGCGTGTTCAATCCGCACGGCAGCGGCCGGATTTCTCCAGCCCTGAAAGTCCGCAGCTATCCGGTAGCGGAAAAGCATTCGATAATCTGGATCTGGATGGGCGACAAGGAAGCCGATCCATCGCTGATTCCGGATTTCAGCATCCTCGATCCGGATCCGAAAAAGGTCGTCAGCAAGCGCGATTGGCTGTTGATGCAGGCAAGCTACGAGTTGATCATCGACAATCTGATGGACCTCAGCCACACCGCGATCGTCCATGAGGGCATTCTTGGCAGTGAGCATACCGTAAAGGCCAACCTCACGATCGAGCAGAAGGGAACCACCGTCAAGGTTGGGCGCAGTGTGCCGAACGTGCCCGCTCCTGGACTCTACGATCTGATTTACAGGAATGACGGCCGGCAGGTCGACCTCTGGATGGATATGCGCTGGGACGTTCCTGCCTGCATGATAAACGACACGGGCGTCACCGAACCCGGGGCGCCGCGCGAGGAGGGCACCGGTTTCTACGGCATGCATTTCCTGACACCGGAAACCGAAACCACAACGTATTATCTGTTCTGTGCGGTCCGCTTCAATCCGATCTCCTGGGGCCAACCGCTCGACGGCGAGATTCAGGCGAAGGTGTCAGATCTGCGCCGGCTTGCTTTTCAGGAACAGGACCAGGCCATCATCAAGGCGCAGCAGGATGGGATGTTGGCCCGGAAGAAGCCGGAACATCCCGTGCTGCTC
The DNA here is from genome assembly GCA_028290165.1 of Bradyrhizobium sp. The sequence continues at coordinate 3,500 of JAQGKJ010000711.1, forward strand.
GAAATCGACGTCGGTCCCGTGAGGTACAAGCGCGTGTTGGAGTCCCTGATTGAGCAGGAACAGAAAGCCGCCAGGTTGCAAGGTGAGGAAGGCCGCGCCGCGTGAGCGGTAGAGTACTCTGCAATTTCATTTTTGGCAGATGATCCGTTTTCGGGCTGGATCGATTACGGTCCCGGGTTTTTCGGCAGCGGATTTGCAAACAGCTGGCCACCATGGATGGCGACGGCAACTTCGTATACACCATCATTGACAATCGGATCACACGCCTCGCCGTCAAGACGGGTCTCACCGATAATGGTCTCATCGAGGTGATCGCGGGCCTATCGGAGGAGACACCGGTAGTGGCAAGCACCAAGGGCGTGCCGCCACTGAGGACGGCGATTCAGCCGCAGATGGCCCGCGAGAACTCCTAGCATCAGTGCATGGAAACGGAATGCGAAACCAATGTGGGGTCGGAGCGCCGCACACTTTGCGAGGCATTGGCTCATTCAAAACGAGCGCGCCAGCTTGGCGCGCACCTTTGGTCAAGCGCTCATCGGTCGCGTTTCTTTCTTGGATTGCACACGAGCCCTCGCGAGACGGGCAATCTCCGACGGCGCCTGATCCGGAAAGGGAAACACGGAACTGACATTGATCTCGCAAAGCACGTAGGTGTCCGGCCCGCTGCGTCGCGTGGTCCATAAAGAAAGTCGGCATCCCAGATGATCGGCAGGGACTCGGCGTCGATGCACAGCAGTTGCCTCATCTGAGGTGTCCACTCGGACTCCATCTTTGCCCTCAGCGCCTGAAACTCTAGCGCCGAAGCCGAATGCATGATGCGCGGGCCTGGCCGCGCCGCTTCCGAGTCCGGACCTTCGGGGGGCGGCGGAATCAGCGCCTTGATGAGCTGATGTCCGAAGCCGACGACCTTGTCCGCGCCCATATAGCAACGGATCATGCCATCAGGCAGCCGAGCCTGGAATGGCTGATCGACAATGCAACCTTCGTTCGCGAAATACGTTTCGCACCGGTTCATGAAATCGCCGAGCGGCATATCCTGGGTCACGCTGCCGCGGGGCGCATGCAGCACCCGAACGGTTGTCCCTGTCGGAAACCTAATTCGGCTGGCAAGTGAAGCCGAATCGCGCAATGTTTCTATCTTATGAGAGAAACTTGCAGCCTGATCTGGTCGTCGCTGGTATT
>JAQGKJ010000715.1 GCA_028290165.1 Bradyrhizobium sp.
CGATCGCGGCGATGGCCGAAACCGAGGCGACGGTGGGCGACAAATTCGCAAGGCCGCCGCCGTCGAGCACATGATCGGCGGCGAATGCCTGGATCTTGCCGGTTAAGCGGTCGACCCCGATCCGCGATCGTATCTTGAACGGATGGCGTTTGGCGCCGCCCTGGAATTGCTGATAGCGATCATGCGCCAGCCGCACCGGCCGGCCGGGAAAGAAGACAGCGGCAAGGGCGACGTAGAGCATGAACGGGGTGTGGTCGCGTCCGCCGAAACTGCCGCCGAGATAGGTGAACTGGGTGTTGATGCGCGAAGGCTTGAAAGGCGCGCGAGCCTTGCCGAGCAGGAACGCGATCGCCTCGGTGGCCTCATAGGGTGACTGCACGCCAATCACGAGCTCGAGCTGATCGCCCTTTTTGTTGTACCAGCCAAGGCCGCTTTCGGGCTCCAGAAACATCGGGTCGACCGATTGGGTTTCGAACGCGCGGTCGAGCACAAGAAGCGCCGGGTTGTCCGCTTCGAGTTCGGCGCGGATTTGCTCGCCATAGGTCGCAGCCTTGCCGTAGGGCGCCAGGGTTTCCTTGGCAAACGGCTCCCAGACCGGAAGTGGGGTGTCCTGAAAGTGCCCGGGGGTGACCCAGCCCGCCTGGATCGGCGAATAGACATCGGGAGCTTCCGACGTTGCGCCCGCCACGCGGGTGAAGCGGAACGCGGCGTAGTTGGGCAAGACCACCGGGCCGGTCTCCTCGCCCGACTTCACGAACGTACCGTCGCGCAGCGCCAGCCGCGCCCGGTCGAACGCGTCGAACGTCTCGAAAATCAGCAGCGCCACCGGCTGTCCCATATAGATCGGCGTCTTGCCGATCGGGCAGAACAGATCGCCGGCGTAGAATTCGGGAACGCGGGTGCCGATTTTCACGAGATCTTCCGCCGTCACCACCACCGACGGTTTTGCCGCGCCGTTCAGGCGCGCCAGATCCATGCCGGTGTAAACGTGGGTCGCGTCCGGCGCGCGGACCAGGATCGCGTGCGACGTAGCAGTCGGCCAGCCGGGAAGATCGGCGGCGCGAAAATCGGAAGTGTAGAGTTTGGCGCCGGTGACCTTGACGACGCCGTCGATGCGCCCGGCGCCATCGGCCGCGGGATTCCAGCCGCCTCGTCCCGGCAGCGTCGCACGCGCCGGAAAGCCGGCTGGCTCCGCCGCTCCGAGGCGCGACAGGCTGAGCGCGATGCCGCCCGCCGATATCCACTTCACGAACTCACGTCGCGAGGGCCGCATGATCCACCTCTCGCTCAACGCCGTGACGTGCGTTTCGATATGAGAATCGCCAATACGCGGGAAATACGGGCCGATTGGGTCACGTTAGTGCAGGTCGGCGATAGATGCGGGGCCGGGACCCGCCGTGATCAAGCTCGGCCACTGCTTCGAACCGAATGGCACCACCGGCGGCAAGAAGGCCGGCATGCCGCGCTTGGCGGTTTCCGCTGCGATGGCGACGCGCGCGTCGCCGCCCATCAATTCGTAGTCCATCAGGTGATAATTGCCGAAGAACAATGAGCCGACCGAGCGATCGGCAATGATGCGCGTCAGCGATTCCAGCATGTCGGTCGGCGTTGTCGTAAAGGAGACCGTTTCGATCAGCAGCAGGCGGTCGTTGATGGCTTCCGGACCGAAGAACTGCGCCAGCACACTGAACAAGACGTTGTTCTGGCGCGCCACGTAGATGGTGTTGCTGGCGGCGTAGGTTTTGTCCCAGTCCGCACCTAGTTGGGTTTTCCAGCCGGCAAGCACCGTCATCCAGTGTGCGACCTGGGTCTGCGCCGCCCAGGTCACGTTCAGGGCCAGGAACGGCGCCTGTTTCTTGCTGAAGGCTTCCAGCGTCGCGAACGGAATGACACCCTTGGCGACGCAGTCGTCCATGAAGGCGAGGTTGTTCTGGAGGATGGTGCGATTGTTGTCGCGCCAGGCGGGCTCCATCGGCGTGGCGTCGAGGCCATCGAGCGCCGACTGCATCCGGCTCCGGTAGGCGCGCATCGCGCCGCGCCAGGATTTGTCGCCGGGATTGTCGACATAGGGTCCGACGACTTCCGCCAGCGCCATCGTGCTGTGACCGACCGACTTCAGCAATTGATAGACCACTGGCACCGATGGAGCTTCCAGCGGCGCCATGCCGGGGCGGTAGAGGATCATCTTGCCGCCGGCACCGGAAAACAGGCCGAGGATCACCGGATGCTGGCTCAGGATATTGCTCTGAAAAATCCTGGCGGCATCGCCATATAGTTCGAACATGCCAATATTGAGCGCCAACACATCCTTGGTCGCGATATCGGACGGGGTCGCGGCGGTCTTGCCTGCGATCGGCGCCATGTACGCCGGAAGGGTCTGGGCGTTGCTGACCGCGCCGCCGCCGGACAACAAGATTGCGGCCGCCAGGCAGCGGTAGCACTTCATGTCCTCACCCCTCGCTGATTCGCGTTCGCGTTTAGGCTGCAGTACTCCCTCATCACCGCGATCCGCAAGTGGTATATGGTCCCATCAAGCGCGCTGGGTGCGAGACGATTGATGCGGTTCGTAGAATGGTGTGGCGTTTTGGCGCGACGCGCGACCAAAGCGGTCGGCGAGCAGCCCTTCGAATTTGGAGATAAGCCAAGATGCAGATCCAGGTCAGCGACAATGATTTGCTGCTGATAATCGACGTGCAGAACGATTTTTGCCCGGGCGGCGCGCTTGCGGTCTCCGACGGCGATGCGGTGGTGCCGGTCATCAATCGGCTCGGTGAGCGCTTTGACCATGTCGCGGTGACCCAGGATTGGCACCCATCAGGTCATAGTTCCTTTGCCGCGTCGCATCCGGGTTCTGCTCCCTTTGAGACCATCAGCATGCCTTACGGCCCGCAAACGCTGTGGCCCAATCATTGCGTGCAGGGCACGGCCGGGGCGGCGTTTCATCCGCAACTGGTGACGGAGCGCGCGGAACTCGTGATCCGCAAGGGCTTTCGCAGCGAAATCGATTCCTATTCCGCGTTCTTTGAAAACGACCGGCGCACGCCGACAGGCCTGGCCGGCTATTTGCGCGAGCGCGGTCTCAAGCGAATCTTTCTAGCCGGGTTAGCCACCGACTTTTGCGTCCATTACTCCGCGGTCGACGCCCGCCGACTCGGCTTTGACACCGTGCTGGTCGAGGCCGGCTGCAGGGCGATCGATCTCGGCGGCTCGCTCGATGCCGCGTGGGCGGCAATGGCCGAGGCCGGCGTGCAGCGTATCAACGATCTCGGCTAGCGCGACGATCTGAACTTACGCCGTCCGCGTGGTCCGGTTCGGCATTCCGCCGACCGTGATGATCTCAGCGCTCAATTGCTCGATGGTGGTGCGGTGGCGCATTGCGGTCTGCCGGATCAGCGTGAACGCGTCGGCTTCCGAAAGATCGTGCGCACGCATAATCTGCAGAACCGCGGCGAACACCACGCGGCGGGAGCGAATGCGGTCTTCCAGCCGTTCGACATGGGCGGCTTCATCGATTTTCCGTTGCGCGGAATCGAACGCCACCACCAGTGCCGTGTAAAGTCCGGCCGAGCGCAGCGGTTTTATGAGAAAGGTGGCCGGCTGCAGGTCGAGCAGCCACTTCAGGCGGCTCGGTGTCTCGGTTCCGATCAGCGCGATGACGGGAACGCCGACCTTCCACGCCGTGGCGAGATCAGACTTGATGGGGATAGAGTCGGCGTCCACCACAATGACATCGGCGTTTTGGTGCGGTGGCGGTTCAGCCGGATCGCGCTCGGAAATCGTCATGCCGAGGCGGTTGAGCTGGCGGCGCAGCACAGCGATTTCTCGCTCGTCTCTCATCAACAATAGAGCGCGACGGCCGCGGACGGAAAAAGGCGATGGCCTCGTCATTTCACGACACGCAGATGGTTAGACCGCTTCGTCATCGCATCATTGCTCTTTTCCGCGCCTCTGCCAATCGCCGTCAGATCGAGGTTCGACAGATAGGGGTCCGGTCGTTCAGGCGCGTCGGCTTCCCAGAAGATCTTGAACTGGGACCCAAGCACGGAGCGTGCCAGACGCGGGGTCAGGAAGCAGTGATTGTTATCCGGATCGACCCAGACCGGCCCTTGCGGGGATTCATAGCGATGATTAGCGGCCGCACGGCGGACCGCGGCGACTTCAGCCGAACCGGCGCGTCGGATGGCGCGGGCCAGCAGCATGATGCAGACATAGGTCGATTGGCCATCGACCGAGAGATTGCTGTCGGCACCGTGGCGCGCCTTCCACCGTGCCACGAAACTGCGATTTTCGGGCCGCTCGATGCTTTCGAAATAAGCAGATGATGTGATGCATCCGACCGAAGCCGCCGATCCGATCAGCTTGAGTTCCGGCTCGCACAGGCTGCAGCTCAGCATCGGGATCACGAGTCCGGCACGGGTCGCCGCCGCATGGAGCGCGCGCATGCACGAATAGCTGGACTCACCGACCAGCGTGTTGAACACCACCGGCGGTTTGCGCTCGATGATTTCCTTGACGATGTGGTCCACCGCGGTCTCGCCGAGTTCGAGCAGGCGCTCGGCAAGAACGCGGCCGCCGGCGCTGGTCACGATTTCACGAATGACCCGGTTCATTTCCCAGGTCCAGATATAATTGGAAACGATGCAGAACACGTCGGCGGAGATGCGATCCAGCATATGCCGCACCAGCGGCACGACGTGCTGGTTGGGTGCGGCCCCGACGTAGATGACGTTGTCGCTGCTTTCAAACCCTTCGTAGCGTGCCGGATGCCAAAGCAGCCGTTCGGTACGCTCGACGATCGGGATCACTTGCTTGCGTGACGCCGAGGTGTAACAGCCGACGATATGATCGACGCGCTCTTCGCGAATTAGATCGGCGCATGCGGTGTGATAGGCCGCGACGACGCCGCCGGGATCGCGCAGATGGGGCTTGAAAGCGAAATCGAACTCATCGCTCGCATTGATTTCATCGACCGCCATCAACGCGCTCTTGCGCATTTCGCCCGCCATCATGGTGTAAGGTCCCGACTGGGAAAATACCAGACCAAGAGGGATGGACGGCTTGTTCATCAGGGAAGCCCCGGGCGCTGTACGGCAACTATCTGACCGCAAGAAGCTCGATCTGTCACCTTGTATCACCAATCTCTACTGCGCGTCATTTGGGCTATGTCGGCATAAAAAAGGTGCGGGCGTCTCATTGACAAGGCTGGCGACGCTAAGACACAATCTCAACCGTACGTGAATGCGTGCATGACGAAAGCGTTCTCGCGCAGCCGATGTCGTCTGGGTGACGACCTCCAAAGTTCGTTGTGTAAAGCAAGCCTACGCGACCATTGATAGCAGCGGCATTGATGCCATTCGGGGCCTTTTCGGGTCGCGGATGGCTTTTTTCGTTTGTGTTCCGGAAGACAAGAAGTGGGTGACGTATGGTA
>JAQGKJ010000719.1 GCA_028290165.1 Bradyrhizobium sp.
TGATCGCGGCCTTTGTGATGATCTGCGGCCTCGGCGTGTTCGGACTGTGGACCGGTATCCTGGCAACCGGCTTCGCCGCCGAGACCCGCCGCGACAATTTCCTCAAGACCTGGGAATCCGTCAGCAAGGTGCCGTTCTTCGCAGCGCTTGGTCCGGCGGCGATCGCCGATGTGACGCACATGCTGCGGACCATGGACCTGCCGGCGCGCACCATGATCATCAAGAAGGGCCAGGCCGGCGACTGTATGTATTTCATCGCCGCCGGCGAGGTCGAGGTCGATCTGCCGGGCAAGAAGGTGAGGCTCGGCGAAGGCGCGTTCTTCGGCGAGATGGCGCTGCTCGGCAACAATTTGCGCTCCGCCAATATCATCACCACGCGGGTGTCGAAGCTTTTGGTGCTCGATCTCGTCGACTTCCGCTTGCTGATGGCACGGCATCCCGATCTTGCCGAGACCATCGACGTCGAAGCCAGGCGGCGCGCGCTGGAGAACAAATAATGCAAACCCACACCTCGCCCGCCACCGATACGGCGAGCACGCCGGTGCTCGATATCGACGGCGCGCGCGCCACCATCCGCCTCAACCGGCCGAAGCATCTGAACCGGCTGCAGCCGGAGGACCTCGATGTGCTGTCAAAACTGTTCGACCGGATCGAATCAGATCCCGCGATCAGGGTTTTGGTATTGACCGGCACCGGCCGCGCCTTCTCTGCCGGATACGATCTCGGCTCGATCGCCGAACGCGCGGCCAGCGCGCAAGAACAGACCGCCGGATCGGCGTTCGAGGTCGTCGTCAACCGGCTCGAAGACCTCGCAGTGCCGACGATCTGCCGGATCAACGGCGGCGTCTATGGCGGTTCGACCGACCTGGCGCTGGCCTGCGATTTCCGTATCGGCGTCGACACTTGCGAGATGTTCATGCCGGCGGCGCGGCTCGGGCTGCATTACTACAAGAGCGGCATCGCCCGCTACGTGTCGCGGCTCGGCGTCGACAATGCCAAAAGACTGTTCCTGACCGCGGAGAAGATCGGTGCCCCCGAGATGTTGCGGATCGGCTATCTCACCGCGATGGTGCCGGTTGAAACGCTCGACGAGGAAGTCGACCGGCTCGCGAGCCTGCTTGCCGGCAACGCGCCGGTCGCCATGCGCGGCATGAAGCGCGCCATCAACGAAATCGCCCGCGGCAAGCTCGATGAGGCGGCTGCCGACCGCCGCCATCGCGACAGCATGCGCAGCGCCGAGATCGCGGAAGGCATCAGGGCTTTTTCGGAAAAGCGCCCGCCAAAGTTCTGATGAGATTTTGCCGACGCGGGAATTTTTACCGGCTTGGTCGGATAGCTATTCGTCGACGAAGGTGACGCTATCGGCAATGCCGGCGCGCGTCGTGCGGTAGCTGTTTGCCTTGTGCTCGCGGTCCGGATATCCAAACGAAATGCCGCATACCACCTTCCGGTCATCACCGAGGCCAAAATGCTTGCGCACCACTTCGGAATGAAACGCCAGCGCCGCCTGCGGCACGGTGACCACTCCCAGCGCCTGCGCGGCCAGCATGAAGCTCGTGACATACCCGCCGCAATCGATCGCGCCGTAGACGCCGAGCGCCTCGTCAGTGTGAACGATGGCGACATGCGGCGCGCCGAAAAAGTTGAAGTTTTCCAGCGCCTGCTTGGCGTAGGCCGCCTTGTCGCCTCTGGTTATGCCGAGCGAATTATAAAGCTGAAATCCGCTTTCGCGGCGGCGCTCCAGATAGACACCGCGATATTCGCGCGGGAACGGAAAGTCTCCGCTATTCGGCTTGCCGCTGGAGGCCGCACCGTACATCACGTCGCGGAATCTTTTCGTGGCATCCCCCGAGGCGACCACGAGCTGCCACGGCTGGCTGTTGCACCACGACGCGGTCTTCTGCGCCGCCGTCAGGATGCGCTCGATGGTCGGGCGCGGCACAGGGGCGGGCTTGAATGCGCGGCAGGAAAATCGTTCACTGAGCAGGTTCTCGAGAACTTCGATCGGCGCGGTGTCGATATTGCTGTCCATCACATCATTGCCTTTGTTGGAGCCGTGTCCAGGATACGAGAGTTCAGCGTCCCTTGGTCGGGATCTTGTTGAAGGGCACATCCTTGTCGACCCGGATGTCACCGGGCAGGCCGAGCACGCGCTCGGCAATGATGTTGCGCAGGATTTCATCGGTACCACCGGCGATACGCATCGATGGCGAAGACAGCAGCATCTGTTGAAACTGTCCGCGCGCCTCTTCTTCGGCAGCACCTGTGAAGACGCCGGCCGCGCCTTCAAGGTCCATCGCATACATCGCAATGTCCTGCAGCATCGAGCCCGCCACCAGCTTCCCGATCGAGTTTTCAGGACCCGGACGCTCGCCCTTCGAGAGCGCCGAGATGGCGCGGTAGCTGGTATATTTCAGCCCGCTCGCCTTCACCGCCCAACTGGCGAGTTTGGAGCGCGTGGCGCGGTCGTCGATGGCGAGCCCATCGTCCGTCATCAAATTGGAGCAAAAATCGAACATCTCGGGAAAACCGGTCGCGAGCCGGGCGCCGATCGACATCCGCTCGTTCATCAGCGTGGTCAGCGACACATTCCACCCGTCGCCAACCGCACCGAGACGTTGATGATCGGGAATCACCACGTCGGTAAAATAGACCTCGTTGAACTCCTGCATGCCATTGGCCTGCTTGATCGGCCTGATTTCGACGCCTTTGCTCTTCATGTCGAGAAAGAACATCGTCAGGCCCTTGTGCTTGGGCACATTGGGATCGGTGCGCGTGATCAGAAGACCATAGTCCGAATAATGCGCGCCGGAGGTCCAGATTTTCTGGCCGTTGATGATCCAGTCGTCGCCCCTCTTTTCGGCGCGCGTGCGCAAGCCTGCGACATCCGACCCGCCGGCCGGTTCCGAAAACAACTGGCACCAGATCTGCTCGCCAGAGGCGAGTTTTGGCAGATAGTGACGTTTGTGCTCCTCGCTGCCATAGGCCATCACGGTCGGCCCGCACATCCCCTCGCCAATCTGGAACGGCTGCGTCAGCTTGCCGTAGACGCCCTCCTCCTGCTGCCAGATCACGCGCTCGATCGGCGTGGCGCCGCGCCCGCCATATTCCTTCGGCCAATGCAGGCAGGCCCAGCCGCCTTCGGCTTTCTTCTTCTGCCAAGCCTTGCCGACATCGACGATTTCTTCCTTCTGCAGTTTTATTCGGCCGAGGGAAGCCTTCGAAAGCTCGGCCTCATATTGCTTCGGCGCGTTGGCGTCGATCCATTTGCGAGCCTCGATGCGGAACGCGGCTTCCGGCGGGGTATCATCGAAATTCATGGCGGGCCTCATGTTACAAGGGTGGGCCAAGCGAAGCGAGCCCACCGTTTTGATTTGCGAAGCGCGGTGGGCAACGCTGCGCGATGCCCACCCTACAAGCTTGGGTCTATCGTCCCCTGGTCGGTATCTTGTTGAACGGCACGTCCTTGTCCACGCGAATGTCGCCGGGTAGCCCCAGCACCCGCTCGGCGATGATGTTGCGCATGATCTCGTCGGTGCCGCCTTCGACGCGCGTTCCCGGCGCGCGCAGCAGGATCGCCTGGAATTTGCCGGTGGCTTCCGAGTCCTCAGAGCCGCTCAGCACACCGGCGGCGCCCTGCAGGTCGAGCGCATAGGCCGCGACATCCTGAACCATCGAGCCCGCGACCAATTTGCCGATCGAATTCTCCGGTCCCGGACGTTCGCCCTTCGACAGCGCCGAGATCGCGCGCATGCTGGTATATTTCAGCCCGCTCGCCTTCACGGCCCAGTTGGCGAGTTTCGAGCGCACGTTACGATCGTCGATCGCAGGACCATGCTCCAGCATCAGATTGCTGCAGAACTCGAACAGCTCCGGAAAACCGGTGGCGACACCAGCGCCGATCGACATCCGCTCGTTCATCAGCGTCGTCAGCGACACGTTCCAGCCGTCGTTGACGTCGCCGAGACGCTGCGCGTCGGGTATTTTCACATCCGTAAAATACACTTCATTGAAGTCGGATTGGCCGTTGGCCTGCTTGATCGGCTTGATCTCGACCCCCTCGCTCCTCATGTTCAGGAAGAACATCGTCAGGCCCTTGTGCTTGGGCACGTTGGGGTTGGTGCGGGTGAGCAGGATGCCGTAATCAGAGTAGTGCGCGCCCGAAGTCCAGATCTTCTGACCATTGATGATCCAGTCATCGCCGTTTTTCTCCGCACGTGTGCGCAGGCCGGCGACATCAGATCCGCCGGCGGGTTCGGAAAACAGCTGGCACCAGATTTTTTCGCCTGAAGCGAGCGGCGGCAGGTATTTTCGTTTCTGATCTTCCCCGGCAAACGCCATCATGGTCGGCCCACACATGCCATGGCCGATGATGAACATGCCGCTCAGCTTGCCGAATGCGCCCTCCTCCTGCTGCCAGATCACCCGCTCGATCGGAGTGGCGCCGCGCCCGCCATATTCCTTCGGCCAGTGCAGGCAGGCCCAGCCGGCATCGGCCTTTTTCTTCTGCCAGGCTTTTGCGACCTCGAGGATGTTGGCGCCCTTCAATTGCGTTCGGCCGAGCGAGGGCTTTTTTAACTCCTCCTCATATTGCTTCGGCGCGTTGGCCGCGATCCACACCCTCGCCTCGGCGCGGAACGCGGCTTCCTGCGGCGTGTCATCGAAGTTCATTCGCGTCGTCCTTGCTCGAGATTACGCCGCATTCCGTTTCCTCATGCGGTCGATCAGTGCATCTTCCCAATACGACAGACTGCCGAGCGACAGCGCCATCGCGTTGGAGCGGCGGTAATACATGTGGCAGTCGAATTCCCAGGTAAAACCCATGCCGCCATGGACCTGGATGTTGTTCTTGGCGCAATGCTGGAATGCCTGCGTGGCGCTGATGCGCGCCGCGGCGGCGGCTTCCGGCAATTCCGAGGCGTTGGTCGAGAGCGCCCAGGAGCCGTAGTAGCAATTCGAACGCGCCAGCGTCGCCGACACATACATGTCGGCCAGCATATGTTTGACGGCCTGGAACGAGCCGATCGGCCGGCCGAAGGCAATACGATCCAGCGCGTAGTCGCGGCCCATTTCCAGCGCGCGATCGGCGCCGCCGACCTGCTCGAAGGCCATCAGCACAGCGGCGCGGTCGAGCACCTGCGACAGGATGCTCCAGCCTTCATTGGCGGCGCCGAGCGGCTCGGCCTTGCAATTCCTGAAGGTGAGTTCGGCTTGTCCCCGCGACGGATCGATATTGGTCAACGCCTTGGCCTCAACGCCTTCGGTCTTCATGTTCACCAAGAACAGCGAGATATCGGTGTCGCGCCCGGTCGAGCCGGTGCGTGCAGCGACGATGGCGAAATCGGCAATGGCGCCGTCCGGCACCGGCTTCTTCACGCCATTGAGGCCGCTGCCGGAGGCAATGAGTTTTACCCCTTCCGGCGACGGATTGCCCTTGCCTTCGAACAGCGCCAGCGTGCCGATCGCTTCGCCCGATGAAATCAAGGGCAGCCACTTCTTCTTTTGCGCGTCGCTGCCGGCGAGCAGGATCGCTTCCGCCGCGAGATAGACGGTCGACGAGAACGGCACCGGCGCCAGCGCGCGCCCCATTTCTTCGGCGATCACGCAGAGTTCGAGATGGCCGGCACCGGTGCCGCCGAATTCCTCCGGGATCGCGACGCCGAGAAAGCCCATGTCGGCGAGACCCTTCCACAATTCGCGGTCGTAGGCCTCCTTGCCGTCGAGCACCACGCGCACCGCTTTCGGCGGGCATTTTTCGGCGAGAAACTTTCGCGCCTGGTCGCGGAGCTGTTTTTGGTCGTCGGAGAAATCGAAGTTCATCTCAGGGTGCCTTTGCTAGCGGATCAATTCAGAATGATGACATCTTCGCCGGGATGATCGGCATAAAGCCGTTCCACCAGCGCAGCGCGGCGCTCTAACCCCGCGCGCTGATTGATGTAGCCCTTGTCGGTGAGTTCATTGCCGTCGATCGAGGCCGGCTCGATCATCAGCATCGCGCGCGCGATCCGCATGCTGCTGGCGCCCTCGGTCGACTTGTTATGCGCCTCGAGTCCGCGCTTCAGGCAGGCCAGCACATCGGGATGCCTGACGACGTCCTCGTAACTCGCATCGGGATTGCCGGTGATCTGGCGGCAGGCATGGAGATTGGGCCACGCCAACAGCCCGACGAACGGGCGATCCTGCCCGGTGACCAGCGCGTCCTGCACGATCGGCGTAGCTGCCGCGATGCCATCGGTGCGGAGCGAGCCGACATGAACGAAGGTGCCGGTCGTGAGCTTGAAGTCCTCCACCACCCGGCCGGCGAAGATGATGCCCTGCACGGGATCATCCGGATCGACGAACACCCCGGCGTCGCCGATGCAATAGAATCCTTCCTCGTCGAACGCGGCCCTGGTGAGATCGGGCCGGCCGAAATAGCCCGGCGTGACGTTGACGCCGCGCAGCCGCAACTCATATTTCGATCCGACCGGCACCATCTTCAATTCCACACCCGGGAACGGCAGCCCGATCAAGCCGACCCGCTCGGTGTCCCAATAGGTACCGGTCGAAGTCGGCGCAGTCTCGGTCGAGCCCCAGCCGGTATAGAACACGATGCGCTCGCCGGTGGCGCGTACCGCCAGCGCCTGCATCCGGTC
>JAQGKJ010000721.1 GCA_028290165.1 Bradyrhizobium sp.
CGAACTGATCTGGAGCGTACCTGAAATCATCTGGCAGCTCTCGCAGCAGGTCGCGCTCGCCGCCGGCGACATCATCATGACGGGGACCCCGGCCGGCGTCTCGGCCCTCTCACCGGGCGACAGAATAGAATGCGGGGTCGACGGCGTCGGTACCCTGAAGGTTTCGATCGGCAAGCCGGAATAGCGGGCAACCGCCGAAACACCAAAACACGAAAATCAGGGCTCCGAACCCCCGTTCGGGGCCCTTTTTGCGTCCGGTTTCGTGCGTGCCTCAGTAGAACTACGGGGAAATTCACCATTCGTTAACCGGTAAAACTACGGAGAAATTCGCAGTCCATTAACCATACCCACATTAAATGGGCCGGTCGCCACGACGTTTGCGCTGGAGCCCCCGATGAACCTCGACTGGAACGCGATCCGCCTCGAATTACTGGAGATCGACGCGCCGACGCGGGCGAGCTTGCGCGAGATGCGGCCGTTTTTCGCAAAAGCCCTGCCCGGCATCCTGGCGCGGTTCTACGACAAGGTGCGGCACTACGATCCCGCCTCCGGCATCTTCAAGGACGGCGTGATGCAGGAAGCCATCCGCCTGCAGCTGCAGCATTGGGACCTGATCGGCGGCGGCGATTTCGGCCTCGCTTATATCAGTTCGGTCGCCCGGTTTTGCGAGTTCAATCACCGCGCCGGTGTGGCGCCGCAATGGTACGTCGGCTGTCGCTTGATGTATCTCGCCGATCAACTCGCGAAGGCAGTCGAGACCGAAATGGAGATACCGCGCTTCGGCCGCGCCGCCCAGCTCGCGCGCGACAAGAAGGCGGCGATGCTGAGCGCCATCGCCAAGGCCAACATGCTGGATAGCGAAAACGTCGTCGCGGTCTATTTCGGCTCCAATCGTCAGGCGCGCAAGGACGCCATTGCGCAGGCCAGCGACCGCTTCCGCGCCATCATCACCTCGCTGTCGAGCGCATCCAATGAACTGGAAAGCACCGCACGCGCGCTCAGCGACAATGCCGGCAACACCACCCGGCTTGCCACCGTCGTCGCCAACGCCTCGGAGGACGCCTCCAACAACGTGCAGTCGGTGGCGTCGGCGACCGAGGAACTTGCCAGTTCGGTGCGCGAGATTTCGGCGCAAGTCCAGGAATCCAACCGCATCGCCGCCAGCGCGGTGAAGCAGGCCGATGAAACCGACGCCCGCATCAATGCGCTGTCGCAGGCCGCCAACCGGATCGGCGACGTGATCAAGCTGATCACTTCGGTCGCCGAGCAGACCAATCTTCTGGCGCTCAATGCCTCCATCGAGGCGGCCCGCGCCGGCGACGCCGGCCGCGGTTTTGCCGTGGTGGCGCAGGAGGTCAAGGCCCTTGCCTGCCAGACCGCCAAGGCCACCGACGAAATCGGCATCCAGATCGCGGGCATGCAGACCGCGACGCAAGAGGCGGTCGGCTCGATCAAGATGATCAGTTCGACCATCGGCAAGATTTCCGAGATCACCAGCGTAATTGCAGCGGCGATCGAGGAACAGGGCGCCGCCACTCAGGAAATATCCGGCAATATCCAGCGGACCGCCGATGGCACCTCGCAGGTCGCCGGCACCATCGCCGAGGTAAGCCATGGCGCCAACCAGACCGGCGCGGCATCGAGCCAGTTGCTGTCGTCGGCCAGGCAGTTGTCGGCTTCAACGACCAGCCTGCAGGCGGAGATCGATGGGTTCTTGAAGTCGATCGCTGCGGCGGCGTAAGGGCCCTTGCTCTCGGCTTCGCTTGTCGATCTATCGCTCTCCGTTCGTGCAGAACGGCTGGTTACCGGCAAACGTCGCGGCGGAGCGGCGTTGCTGACAACCAGAATTCCGCAGCGTTGCCCTGATGCTTCCGCAATTTGAGTGCTGCTAGCCGGCGCAGGGTTACCGTAGGGGTTACGGCCAAAATGTTCCCATGATTGGAACTGACTTGCGTTGCGGCATTGACTGCAATTGCGATGCGGCTCGAAACGGCAAATTAAGACCGGGTAAATATTCTACTCGTACCGGCGTCAAGGCGTGCATTAGCGAATCCATTGGTCGCGGCTTGTCACGTCCATTTCCGTTGACCGCGGGCACCCGCAACATGTGTTTCGGCGCCATTGAATTAGGGCAAATTTCGAGGACCAAGAACCAGCGATGAAGTCAAGATTTTTCACCGATCTGCAAGACACTTTTGACGGCTTTCTCAATACGACCGCGGCCCAGGCCTATACCAACCTCTTTCCTGCTTTCGCCCGAGATATTTTTCAAACCGGTGGCGGAGCTGTCGAGATTTTCGGACGTCCCGTCCTGACCAGCGAAGCTGCCGCAGCCTCGAGCGCGCAAAGCGGCCCCGCTACCGTCGTCTCCATGACGACCGGCGGCATCATCATCAATCTGCTGTTCGATGCCGCAGCCATGGCCGCACCAGCAAGCTTTCGGGCGGGCATCCAGCAGGCGGCATCGATATTGACGGGTGCGATCTCCGACCACATCTCCGTCAACATAAATATCGACTATAGCGGAACTGGCGGCGGCGCCGCTGCCGGGCCCGATAACGGCTACTACGAAAGCTATTCGTCGATCAGGACCGACCTGATCAACAACGCGACGCCGGGCGATACGAGTTTCAATGCATTGCCGGCCGGGGCGTCGATCCAGGGCCAAACAAATGTTGCGGTCTGGAACGCGCAGTTAAAACTTTTCGGATTGCTGGGCGCCAACGACACCCCCACTGACGACGGCAGCGCCACGTTTGCGACCGACATCAACCCCAACTTGCTGGTTGGCGTGGCGCTTCATGAGCTGACCCACG
>JAQGKJ010000725.1 GCA_028290165.1 Bradyrhizobium sp.
CGGTGTCGATCATCGCCATGAAGATGTCGGGCGCCGCCTTGAGCAGATCCGGATCGATCGATTCCTTCGGCGAGCCGCCACCCGGTATCGAGATGCTCTCGACGCCGCCGGCCACGATACAATCGGCACCGTCGGAGCGGATAGAATTCGCCGCCATCGCGATGGTCTGCAGTCCCGACGAGCAGAACCGGTTCACCGAGACGCCGGCGGTCGATTTCGGCATGCCGGCGAGCAGCGCGGCCTGGCGGCCGATGTTGGGTGCGCCGTGCGCGCAATTGCCGAGATAGCAGTCCTCGACGTAGTCCTTGTCGACGCCGGCGCGCTCGACGGCGTGCTTGATGGCATGGGCCGCGATGGACATCGGCGGGGTGATGTTGAACCCGCCGCGACCGGATTTCGCCAGTCCCGTGCGGGCATAAGAAACAATGACGGCTTCACGCATTTTTTTGATCTCCCTATGACCTGGCAGATTATGCCCTTCGAACGGCGGTATTCGTACATAATTATCGCCGGGGCAACGAAAATACCCCTGGTTTGGACTTCCGTTTGCGGGAATTCCGGCCTGCGGGATACCTGAAGACCAGGCTTCGCTCGGAGATGATGAAGCTCACACGATCCGCGAACTCTTGTTGCCCCAGTAGCGGTCGCGCAGCAGCCGCTTGTAGAGTTTGCCGGTCGGCAATCGCGGCAGTTCCGCCTCGAAGTCGATCGAGCGCGGCACCTTCTGGCGCGACAGCGACTGGCTGCAGAACAACATCAGTTCCTCGGCGAGCGCCTGGCACGGCTCGATTCCCGGCATCGGCTGCACCACCGCTTTCACCTCCTCGCCGAGATCGCCGTTGGGCACGCCGAACACCGCGGCATCCGCGATCTTGGGATGGGTGATCAGGAGGTTCTCGCATTCCTGCGGGTAGATGTTGACGCCGCCGCAGATGATCATGAAGGTCGCGCGGTCGGTCAGATAGAGATAGCCGTCACCGTCGACATAGCCGACGTCGCCGACCGTGCTCATGCTGCCGTCCGGCGAGCGCGCCTCTTTGGTCTTGTTCGGATCGTTGAAATATTCGAACGGCGTGGCGGTCTTGAACCAGACCGTGCCCGGCGTTCCAACCGGGCAGGGCTTCATGTTCTCATCGAGAATATGAAGGTCGCCGAGCAGCACCATGCCGACGCTGCCGCGGTGCGCCAGCCATTGCTCGCTGTCGCAGGCGGTGAAGCCAAGGCCCTCGGTGGCGCCGTAATATTCGTGGATGATCGGTCCCCACCACCGGATCATGTCGTCCTTCACCATCGAGGGACAGGGCGCCGCGGCGTGGATCGCGATCTCGAGCGACGACAGGTCGTAGCGTGATCGGATTTGCTCCGGCAGCTTCAGCATGCGCGAGAACATCGTCGGCACCAGCTGGCTGTGGGTGACACTCCATTTCTCCACCAGCACGAGATAACGCTCGGGATCGAAATGTTCCATGATGATCACGGTGCCGCCTTCGCGGATCGCCAGGTTGACCGCGGCCTGCGGCGCCGAATGATAGAGCGGCGCCGGCGACAGACAGATCATGCCCTCGCGGTACCGCCAAAGCTTTTGCAGGAAATCGAAGATCGGCAATTGCTGCGTCGGCGATTGCTCGGGCAGCGGCCGCAGGATGCCCTTCGGCCGGCCGGTGGTGCCCGATGAATAAAGCATCGCGGTGCCGATGCATTCGTCTGATATGGGCGTCTTGGGCAGTCCACGCGTCGCCTCCTGCAGGCCGATGATGCATTCGCTTTCGCCCGCACCATCGGCAACAATGCAGAGTTCGACTTTCGGGCACTCCTTGAGCGCCTCGCGCGCAATATCAAGCTTTGCCACCGACGTGATCAGGACACGCGAAGCGCTGTTGTTGACGATGTAGGCGAGCTCGCCAGGGGTCAGATAGGAGTTGACGCAGGTGTAATAGAGTCCGGACCGCTCGCCGGCGTCGCAGGCCTCGAGGTAGCGGCTGTTGTTCTCCATGAAGATCGCATAGTGGTCGAGCCGCTTCAGGCCAAGCTTGCGCAACAGATGCGCGAGGCGATTGCTGCGCGCTTCCAGCTCGGCATAGGTCACGGCCTCACCGGAATCAGCCATGATGAAGGCGGGCTGTAAGGGCCGGAGATGGGCGTGCTTGCCGGTGTACATGGTGTCTCCAATATTTCTCTATGCGGCCAGAACAAGGATTTCGCGCACCTGCGCCGGGGTATCGATCTTGCGCGGGTTGCGCGGAATCCACGGCGTCCCCATCGCCTGTTCGGCGATGCGGTCGAAATGCTCGGGACCGATCTGCAACTCCTGCAGGCGGCGCGGCATTCCGAGGCTGCGGATAAAAGTATCCAGCACGTCGGCGGCGTCCTTGCCCGGTTGTCCCATCGCAGCCGATACCAGCGACTGCCGCTCGGCATTGTCTTGCTTGTTCCAGCGCAGCACCGACGGCAGCATCACGCACGAGGTATAGCCGTGGGGTACGTTGTAGACGGCGCCGAGCACATAGCCGATGCCATGGCTTGCGCCCATCGGCACGCCCGCCGATAACGGCCCCATCGAGAGCCAGGTACCAATCTGGCAATCCATCCTTGCGTCGAGATCGAGAGGGTTCGCCTTCACCCGCGGCAGCGCCTGCGCCAGCATGGAAAGTCCCTTTAACGCCTGGGCGTCGGCGTAAGGATGCGCCTCGCGCGAGCACAGGCCTTCGACGCAATGATCGACGGCACGGATGCCGGTCGAAAGAAACAGCCATTCCGGCGTGTGCACGGTCACGGCGGGATCGAGGATCGCCGCGCGCGGCATCGCCAAATCATGGCGCAGCATCTCCTTGACCTTGGTGCGGGCGTTGGTGACGCCGGCAAGGGCGCTAAACTCGCCGCCGGCAATCGTCGTCGGCACGCTGACCTGGCGCACGGTCGGCGGATTCATCGGCGGCGCCACGCCCTTGACGGCGCGGACCCTGTCGATGTCCTCGACGCTGCGGATATCGTTGGCGAGGCAAATCTGCACCGCCTTGGCGCCGTCGGTGATCGAGCCGCCGCCGACCGTAACGATGAGATCGGCGCCCGCGCTGCGGGCCTGCGCGGTGGCGGCGATGACGGCTTCGCGCGGCGTGTGCGGCGGCATCGCGTCGAAGGTCCCGACACAACGCGACCCCAGCGCTGTCCGGATTTTCTCGATCTCGTTGGTATTTCGATTGAGCGTGCCGCTGACCATCAGGAAGGCCCGCCCGGCCTGCAGGCGGTCCATCTGGGCTACGACGGCATCCCGGGCCGGGCGGCCGAAAACCACCTCGTCCATCGCGCCGAAAACGACACGTCCCGTGTGCATGACGATTGTCCTCCCGAACGGATTGGTTTGTTGCTTGCAGACAATCTAGCGGGGGAGACGCGGGGAGGGGAGCCAAAAAAGGTCCGATACGCTTCATTCGGGCTGCGCCTGCCTTGCTCCTCGGAATGTCAAATCCAAACGCAAATCCGCATTCCCGCGGCGCGAAGCGCCCGAGTTGTACATGAACCGCTCGCGCCCAAAGGGCGTGGGGAACGCCGGATGCCCAATGCACCCGCAGCCTCGTGTGCAATGTAGAAAGCACACGAGTGTAGTCACCACAGGTCCTCCGGATCAGCCCGGCGCTCCCGCACGCAATGGTTTTAACGGTTTCCTTCGTGCTCTCCCCGGTGATCGGCTTGTTGTCACCGTCGCCGGCGGATTAACGTTTTGTCCGCGCCCGGTCGGGCCGACAAACCTCCGCCAACTTGACGCCAGCGCCGGGGCGTCAGGACCACACGACTTCGCCGTCCGCAGCAACATCTCTCGTCTGTGCGCTTGGCGATCGCTCACAGGCTTGCGCCCGCCCAGCGATCCCATTGCGCCCAACGCTGCCGCGTCCACCGCATCCCACCCCGCGTCCGTGACGATCGCGATACTCACCTGTTTGGGGCAGGACAGCGCGAGTTATAGGAGTGATTTGGGTTCGGAAAAACAGAAATATTTTTGCAAATGGGGCTGGACAGGGCAAACGCACGAACCCTCGCTGATTTGCCCGTCGGGCAAAAAAATCAGCGCGTTCGTAGCTCGAAGAGCGTCGATTTACGATCATCACTCGTTAGCCGCCGCCCGATAACATCTTCACCAGCCGATAAAGATAGTCTTGTCCTTCGTAGAAGGATTTCACGAGAACGCGTTCGTCCTTGCCATGGATCCGGCTGTCGTTGATATCACTCGCCATCCCGGACTGGCCGTAGGTGGGAATACCGGCATTTCGCAGGAAGCTGCCATCGGTGGCGCCGGGGATCATGGTCGGAAGCACGACGATTCCAGGCCAGAACTGCTGCGATAATTTCTCGATGGCCCCCATCACCTCTTCATTGAGGGCCGACGGCGCGCTCAACACCGGCTTGTCGAGTTGCGTGACCGTGATCTGATCGTCCGCCAGCACGCGCTCCAGCGTTGCCTTGACCTCGTCGACGGGATCGCCGGGCATGATCCGGCAGTTGACCTTGGCGCTCGCCAGTTGCGGCAGCGCGTTGATCGCCTGGCCTGCCTCCAGCATCGTCGCCACGCAGGTGGTACGCAGTTCGGCGTTGAAGAACGGATTGGCGGCGAGCCGAACGAATGACATCGCGGCCGGGTCCGGTTTATCCGACAGCACCGCGCGCATATCGGCCGCGGTCTGCTCGTTTTCGAATTGGGCTAAGCGTTCGAAGTAGGCGCGCGTAGTCTCGTTGAGCTTCAGCGGAAAGCTGAACCTGGAGAGCCGCACCAATCCTTCCGCCAGATGATAGATCGCATTGTCCTTCATCGGGACCGCGCTGTGGCCGCCCTTGTTCCTGACGTCGAGCTGGTAGGTCAGCGCGACCTTCTCGCTGGTCTGGACGCTGTTCCGGATCGGCTTGCCGTCCTTCAGCCCGACGCCGCCGCCTTCGTTCAACGCGAATTCGGCATCGATCAGGCCACGATGGTTCTTGAGCAGCCACTGGATTCCGAGCGCGTCGCGGTCAAAGATTTCCTCATCCGTCTCGAGCACGACGATGAGGTCACGGTCGGGCTTGTAGCCTTCCTGCTTGTAGCGAATGAGATTGGCGACAAAGGCCGCCGCCATGTATTTGTCGTCACCGCTGCCGCGCGCGTAGTAATAGCCGTCTTTTTCGGTCAACTTGAAGGGCTCGACCGACCAGTCCTCGCGGTTGGCCGGCACGACGTCGAGATGCGCCATCAAGAGGATCGGTTTTCGCGCGCCCGTGCCATGCAATCGGGCGACCAGATTGCCCTTGCGCGGCGCCGGCGAGAACGCGTGAATGTCGGCGTCCGCAAAGCCTGCGGTCCGCAGACGCGCCGCCATGGCCTCGGCCGCTTGCGCGGTGTCGCCGGTCGCGGTCACCGTGTTGATCTCGACGAGCTCCTTGTAGATGTCGAAGGCAAGCTGCTGCTGCGGGTTCAGTGCTTCGGCGGCAGCGGGCTTCGAGGCTAGCGGGAGAAACGAGAGCGAAGCGGCAAACAACGCGATCCAAACGCATTTCCGCGGCGTAAAACCTCGACGCCAGATTTCTCCAGACATCTCGTTCTCCCAAGAATGCCCGCCCCCGGAAGATCAATTCAGACAGGTAACCGGCTCGCTGGCAAGGTATCGGAGCCAGACAGTTCTGCGGCTCAGCTATTCCTGCGCGCATTCCGCTCGTGTCGAATCTGACCGGGCGTCGTGGCCACATGGGTCGAGACGCGGGGGCGCCTCGAAGGGTGCTTGTGGCAATCCTTCGAGGCTCGCCGAAGTGGCTCGCACCTCAGGATGACGTCGGTGTGCGCTGCGAATGCTTCCCAGCCCCTAGGGCGGAATAGCCCATTCTGCGATCTTTCATACGCCGCCGTCATCCTGAGGTGAGCGCTCTTGCGCGCCTCGAAGGATGAGACCCGGAGCGCGAAACGCTGTTAGCGGCGAACGGTCTTGACGTCGTCGGCGGTCACTGCGTCCTTGTAGTTATTGCCGAAATGGGTCCGCAGGTAATTCACCACGGCGGCCACCTGATCGTCGCTCATCATCGCCCCGAATGGCGGCATTCCGCGTTGCCCGTTGACGATGATGGCGACGGGATATCCGCT
This sequence comes from Bradyrhizobium sp., assembly GCA_028290165.1. The sequence continues at coordinate 6,098 of JAQGKJ010000725.1, forward strand.
GGCCCCGAGATTGCTGTTGCCCGCGAGCGATGGATAGGTGCCCGCGCCGGTCGCGCCCTCGCCGTCGGCCATGTGGCAGCCGCGACAGACGCCGGCGAACAATTCCTCGCCGCTCATTTCAACAAACCGAAAGCCCTGGCTCAACGCGCGCTCCGACGCCGAGGGCCCGGCGTTTTGCGCATACGCCACGAACGACAACAGCGAGAGCGCCGCTATCACCGTCACGGCGACACTTGCGCGAAGAATTGAGTTTGCCTGCATCATCCGGACAATATCCAAAAAAATCCCGCCTCGATGACATGGCGTCAGGTTTTGATCACGCGCGCGTGCAGCCGACTGATGGCATCGAGCGACGACAGGATGGCTCCCTCCTGCCATGCCGGAATGTAGGACGCGTGCTCGCCCGCCAGCACGATCCTGCCGTCGATCGCGCAGAGATTGTCATAATGCTCCGCCCGTGACTTGTCGGTCCAGTCGCCGGCGCAGCCCAGGGTGAAGGGCACACGATGCCAGGCGACGGCGACACCGTTCTCGAATTCGGTCGTGTATTGCGGATGAAGGCTGGCGCCGAGTTCGACGGCCCGGGCAACGCGCTCGGCCGGCGGCATCGAGGTGAATTCGTAGGCGTTGGGCCCGTCGAACACATAGGCACCGAGCAGCACACCCCTGCCGGAGCGATTGAAGCCGGTGTTGGGGTAGGCGATTTGCCGGATCGGCAAGTCAGTATAGCTGATGCCGCCATAGATCGCCTCATCCTCCTCCCAGAAGCGGCGCTTGAACTGCAGTCCGATCTTGACCGATGCCGCGTAGGGCACGGCGTCGATGGCGGCTTTCATGCGGCCGCCGACGTGGACCGGAAGCTGGCTCAGGATGGAGAGCGGTATCGTGCAAATGCACCAATCGGCTTTGGCCTGTTGCGGCGCGGCCTGAGCCTTGAGGTCGGTGTAGGTGACGGTGACGCCGTGGTCGTCCTGCTGTATGCGCGTCACCTTGGCGTCGTAGCGAATGACGTCGCCGACTTCCCTGGCAAAGGCCTTGCCGATCATGTCCATGCCGCCAACCGGCTGAAACATCGTGGTCTGGAAGGTATGGAGCGCGAAATTCTGCAAGTAGCGCCAGAGCCGCGATTTCAGAATGTCCGACAGATTGATCGGTTCGCCCGCAACGGGCGTGGCAGTAAGGCCGCCGCCGGGTTGCTTGGCGTAACCGCGAAAGTCCGCAGAGATCAGATTTGCCTTGTACGCGTAGTTGCGATCCAGCGCGCCCCATGACCTCAGCGCCTGCATCAGGATCTCGCGATCCTCTTTCGACACCGCCTCATCAAGCTTGCCTTGCTGGGTTACCTTGGCGAGCAGTTCCGATATCTGTCCCTGGAAATCGGTCTTGATGTCGCGGATGCGCTGCGGAACGCCGCCGAAAGCTCTGGTCGCGTGCAGAAGCGCGTTGTGATTGAGCTGGATGAACGGCTCGAGCGCAACGCCCAACCGCTTGCAGTAATCGAGTAGCGCGCGATGGTGATAGGGAATCCGCCACGGGCCGGGATTGATATAGATACCCTGCTCGAATTCGCAGGACTGCGTGACACCGCCGAGCTCGGTGAAGGAATCACCGCCGCGCAAGGTCCAGTTGCGGCCGCCCGGCCTGTTGTTGTACTCGAGAATGCGGACCTGGTATCCGGCCTTGCGCAACTCCAGCGCGGCCGTCATGCCGGCAAGCCCGGCGCCGAGAATGAGGACGGTAGCGCCCTTCGGATCGCCGTCGAGCTTGATCGGGCCTCTATATCCGGAGTCGGCAGCAAACCCCAGAGCGGTCATCGCATGATACATCGCCGCGCTGCCGGAGACCGCTCCGATCAGGGACAGCAAGTCGCGCCGGCTAACGGTTTCGGGCTCGCTTGGCATCATTTTTTGTTGCTCAATTTGTTATGCGGCACCAGAACGGGAGGACACAATCATATTGTCGTCCTTGCGAAAAGTGTAACACATTGCAATGAATCAATTGACGTCCTTTGATGAGGTATCGGGGATTTACCGCAAACGGAGTCTGGGGGGCCATAGGCGATGATGTGGGGATCGATACTGACGGAGTGGGCAAGCCTGATCCTGCGCTGGCTGCATGTGGTGGCGGCGATCGGATGGATCGGCAGCTCCTTCTATTTCATCCATCTCGATCTCAGCCTGAAACCTCACGGCGATTTGCCCGAAGGCGCCAATGGCGAGGCGTGGCAGGTTCACGGCGGCGGCTTTTACCGGATCGTGAAATACCTCGTCGCGCCGGCGAAAATGCCGGACGAACTGACCTGGTTCAAATGGGAAGCCTATACGACATGGCTGTCCGGTTTTGCACTGATGGTCGTGGTGTATTATCTCGATGCCGAACTTTTCCTGGTCGACAAATCGACGCTCGACCTGACGCCGCTGCAGGCGGGATTGTTCAGCTTCGCCAGTCTCGCCTTGGCGTGGCTGCTTTACGAAGCCGCCTGCCGATCGGGTCTCGCCCGGCACGAACTGCCTTTCGCGATCGGCGGCTACCTGTTCCTGGTCGCCCTCACCTATGCCTTCACCCACGTGCTGAGCGGGCGCGGGGCTTTCAACCAGATCGGTGCGATCATCGGGACCATCATGGTCGCCAACGTCTTCGCGCTCATCATTCCCAACCAGAAGAAGGTCGTCGCGGCGCTGTTAGCCGGCCACGCGCCCGACCCGGAGCTCGGCAAGTCGAGCAAACAACGATCGGTTCACAATAATTATCTGACGTTGCCGGTGATCGTGCTGATGATCAGCAATCACTATCCGCTGCTGTTCGCCACCCGCTACAACTGGCTGATCGTTGCGATCGTGCTCGCGCTCGGTCCGATCATCCGGCATTTCTTCAATGAACGGCACGCCGGGAAGAAATCACCGTGGTGGGTATGGGGCGTGGCGGGCGCCGGCATGGTCGCCATCGCGCTTTTGTCCGCGGCCGGTCCCCGGGACATCAAGACGGGATCGCTGCCCGCGCCGGTCACCTTCGCCAATGTCGAGGAGATCGTTCTATCCCGATGCAGCATGTGCCACGGCGCCGAGCCGGTCTGGGCATCGATCGTGACGGCGCCAAGGGGCATTCTGCTCGACGATTCCGATCATATCCGGCGCGCCGCCCGCCTGATCGGGCGTAACGCCGCATGGTCGAGCGCGATGCCGCCGGGTAACGTGACGGAGATGACGGGCGAGGAACGGGCCATGATCGCGGCCTGGCTTTCGGCTCCGGAGCGCTGAGCAGCCGGCAGACGATCCAGCCCGGCGCCTGCAAGGGAACTAGTCCGCAGCTTGAGGCTTGACCTCCGTCAATGCCTCCAAAATTCAGTCTGGTACCTGGATCGAATGATCAAGCGCACCGACTCATGGGATAGCCGCTCCGCCGTCAGCCGGTGGGCGCACGTCCTGGAACGGACAGGGCTCGCCCTGACCGGGGCCTCGTGCGGGCTGTTCGTGGCCGCCCATGTCGGAAGGGCCAACTTCGACCTGATCGGTTCGGCTGCCGTCGTGCTGGCCATGATGCTTTACGGAGCGGCCGGCTTCTACCTCGGGATCGATCTGCCGCCGGCGCGTCCGGACCACCGCATGCACCTGCCGCTGCGAAACGGACTGGGCTCCAGGACGGATGCCGTGGAGCTGCTCAGCGCCGCCGGCACGTTCCTCGCCGCAGCGACCGCGGTCGTGTCCGTCTCCAGCATCGTCCTCGACGAGACTGCGGGCGCGGGGACCGCCCTGCTGATCGCTCTCGGCTGGGCGATCGGCGCCACCATGCAAATCGCCGCCGGCGTCATCGCGCGGATGCGATCGGACGCTTCCGCCGCGTTGTAGCAACGGCGTCACATAAACGCGCTGCTAGCTGGCGAGCCGCGGCACCAGTTTCAGCGCGTTGTCGCGTTCGATCTCCATCAGTTGCGCCTCGGTGAAAACCCCGCTCTCCCGCAATCCCCTGACATGGTCGATGCTGGTTCGATACGGGAAATCCGTGCCGAACACGATCTGCGAGACCGGAATGATGTC
>JAQGKJ010000759.1 GCA_028290165.1 Bradyrhizobium sp.
TCGCGGAGACGCGGAATTTCGCGGGCGAAGCGGTCGTGATCTTTCAGCCGGCAGAGGAAGGCGGGGCAGGTGCCGCCGCGATGATCATGGACGGGCTGATGGACCGCTTCGGCATCGACCAGGTCTACGGCATGCATAACGGTCCAGGAATTCCGATCGGCTCGTTCGCGATCCGCTCCGGTCCGATCATGGCCGCGACGGATTCCATCGACATCCGGATCGAGGGGCTGGGCGGCCATGCGGCGCGTCCGCACAAGTGCCTGGATTCCGTACTCGTCGGCGCGCAGCTGATCACGGCGTTGCAGTCGATCGTGTCGCGTAACGTCGATCCCCTGGAATCGGCTGTGATTTCGATCTGCGAATTCCACGCCGGCAATGCCCGCAACGTGATCCCGCAAACCGCCGAGCTCAGGGGCACCGTGCGTACCTTAACCGCAGAAGTGCGGGAACAGGTCGAGAAGCGGGTGCATGAGGTCGTCGCGGGCGTGGCGCAGATGACGGGCGCCAAGATCAATCTGGTGTACGAACGCGGCTATCCCGTGACGGTCAATCATGCCTCGCAGACCGACGTCGCGACGAAGGTTGCGAAGGAAGTCGCCGGCGAGGCCAATGTTCACGAGATGCCGCCGCTGATGGGGGCTGAGGATTTCGCTTACATGCTGGAGGCTCGGCCCGGCGCCTTTATCTTCTGCGGCAACGGCAACAGCGCCGGCCTGCATCATCCGGCCTATAATTTCAACGACGAGGCGATCGTGTTCGGCACCTCGTACTGGATCAAGCTGGTCGAGAACACGATGGCGGCATGACGCCGGGCGGGTATCGCAGACCATGCCCAGCAAAAAAGGCCCGCGCGAAATGCGCGAGCCTTCGCTTTGCGTCGCGTCGGCCGTTTCAGAACAGGCGCGAGAAGATCACGTAGAGCGCGCCCGACAGCAAGATGGCGGCCGGCAGCGTCAGCACCCACGCCATCACCATGTTGCGGATGGTGGCGACCTGCAGCCCCGATCCGTTGGCGGCCATCGCGCCGGCGACGCCGGACGAGAGCACGTGCGTGGTCGAAACGGGAAGGCCGAACATGTCGGCGGCGCCGATGGTGGCAGCAGCGACCAGCTCGGCGGAGGCACCTTGCGCGTAGGTGAGATGCGTCTTGCCGATCTTTTCGCCGACGGTCACGACGATCCGCTTCCATCCGATCATGGTTCCCAGGCCAAGCGCGAGCGCCACCGCAATCTTCACCCAGGTCGGAATGAACTTGGTGGCGGCATCGAGCGAGCCTTTATAGGCGTTCAGGACAGCGATCTCTTCCTTGTTCAGATCGTTCTCCTTGTCCTTCATCAGGAAACGGATCGCCTCCGACGTCAGGTACATGTCGTTGCGGGTGTTGCCGACGGCCTCTGCAGGCACCTTGCTCAGCGAGCCGTATTTCATCACCTGGTCGCCGACGTCCTTCACCAGCACCGCAAGCGAGGGATAGGTGCCTTCGCTGAGCTGATGCTGGGATACATATTGGGTCACCGCCGGACGCGGATCGCCGATGATGCTGTGGCCGGCGCCCTTGGCGGCGATCACGGTGGAAGCCGCAGCCGACGTCTTCTGGAACTGCACCACCTGCGATTCCGGCAGCGCCCGGTTCAACGCGTAGGCCGTCGGCACGGTGCCGATCAGGATCAGCATGATCCGTGCGCGAAGCTGACGCCGGTGCAGGTCAGGATCAGGAGACCGCGGATCCACAGCGGCGGCGCCTTGTTGCCTTCGGGCGCGGCATACAGCGCCGGATTGCGGACGATCATCTTCAAGAGCAGCAACAGGAGCGCAGCGCAGATAAAGCCGACCAGCGGCGACAGCAGCAGCGCATAGCCGATTTCAGTGGCCTTGCCCCAGTCGACGCCGGAGGTGCCGTCGCGGCCGCGCATCAAGGCGTTGGCCACGCCGACGCCGATGATGGAACCGATCAGGGTGTGGGAACTCGATGCCGGCAACCCAAAATACCAGGTTCCGAGATTCCACAGGATGGCGGCGATCAATAGCGCAAACACCATCGCGAAGCCGGCGCTGCTTCCGACCTGAAGGATCAGTTCGACCGGCAGCAGCGAGACGATGCCGAAGGCGACCGCACCCGTCGACACCAGCACGCCGAGGAAATTGAAGGACCCCGACCACATCACGGCGAATTCGGCCGGAAGCGAATGGGTGTAGATCACGGTCGCGACCGCGTTGGCGGTGTCGTGGAAGCCGTTGACGAATTCAAACCCGAGCGCAATCAAGAGCGCGACCAGGAGCAGGAGATAGGGAAGGTACGTCGTGACCTTTGTTCCCGTCGCACTGACGTCGACGTAGATGCTGTAGGCCACGAACAACAGCCCGGCTGCGAGAATGCCGAAGAAGATGATCATCGTCAGCGGGTTGAAACCCTTGTCGAGATTGGTCCGCGAGGCTGGCTGGATCGGCCCGCCGGTTGCTCCGTCGATCGCCTGATTGAGTGTGAAATCGGTCATGGAAACGCCCCTTGGATACAATGAGCGCTAATCTTTGACGCAGGGATTTGAAGGTTGGATGACAGGCGCGGGGATATCCGCTCGCGCTGGCCATCGAGCGAGGGAAGCGGGAGTAAAAGCAAAAAGCAGCTTCTCACGCTTCCTTTTGAATTGCTGGAACATTGCCTGACAGGTCGCGTTGAGACGCGGGAAACGTCCCTTAATCCGCCACCAATGGAGCGCGCCATGCACGCGAAAGACAAAAATCTCAACGACCTCTTCCTCGATACCCTGAAGGACATCTACTTCGCCGAAAAACAGATTTTGAAGGCGCTGCCGAAAATGGCGAAGGCCGCCCACTCCGAGAAGCTGCGCGCGGCGTTCGAAAAGCATCATGGCGAGACCGAGGGCCAGGTCGAGCGCCTCGAGAAGGTCTTCGAGTTGATCGACAAGCCGGCGCGCAGCAAGACCTGCGATGCGATCCAGGGCATCCTCGAGGAGGGCAAGGAGATCATGGAGGAGTACAAGGGAAGCGAAGCGCTCGACGCCGGCATGCTGGCCGCGGCGCAGGCGGTCGAGCACTACGAAATCTCCCGCTACGGCACGCTGAAGCAATGGGCGCAGCAGCTCGGCATGCAGGACGCAGTCCGGTTGCTGGACGAGACGCTGCAGGAGGAGAAGAAGACCGACGAGACCCTGACCTCGCTCGCGGAAGCTGCGGTCAATCTGGCAGCGGCGGCGTAAGGAGGAGCATTAGCATTTGAAATGGCGTCATGGCCGGGCTTGTCCCGGCCATCCACGTCTTACTTTCGGAGTGAACAAGAAAAACGTGGATGCCTGGGACAAGCCCGGGCATGACGAGTAGGGTTGGCGTTGGCGATTGTAACATTACGCTGCGTGCGCCGATTTCCGCAAAAGCGCCGCGCCGATTTTCAGATCATCGACGAAGCGTTGGTATTCCCGCGCCTTGGCCTCGGCGTCGGGCAGCCGCAACAGATAGGACGGATGCACCGTCACCAGTGCCTTGATGCCTTCATCGAGATCGATCAGGCGCCCGCGGTTCTTGTTGATCGGGGTGATTTTCCCGAACACGCATTGCGCAGCGGTGGCCCCCATCGCCACCACCAGATCAGGTTTGATCGAGGCCAGTTCGCGTTCGTACCATGGCCGGCACGCCTTGATCTCCGTCGTATTCGGCTTCTGGTGCAGGCGGATTTTTCCGCGCTTCACGAACTTGAAATGTTTGACCGCGTTGGTGACGTAGGCCTTCTTGCGGTCGACGCCGGCCTCTTCCAGCGCGCGATCGAGCAGCAGCCCGGCCGGTCCCACGAATGGCTTGCCGGCAAGGTCTTCCTTGTCGCCGGGCTGCTCGCCGACCAGCATGATCTGCGCATCCTGCGGGCCTTCGCCGAACACGGTCTGCGTCGCGTCTTTCCAGAGATGAC
>JAQGKJ010000761.1 GCA_028290165.1 Bradyrhizobium sp.
GCGTATGCGCGCCCGATGACAGGCTCCGCGATGCGTTTCGAAGGATGAAGCCATTGAACTGGAAAATTCGCTAATCGTAAGACGACGGTCCCGTATCGCGATAGGCCCAGCACCCCTCGCGCGGGAGACAAACCGACGTCTCGACGCCAACCTGATGGCGGGCCGCGGTGCCGAGTTCGAGCGCCTCCAGCCGCCGCCCGAACAGATCGATATCGTAGACAGTCTGGGTGCCCTGGTAGCGGCGATCGACGACGCGGGCGGGAAATATGTTGGCACCCTGCTGGCCCCCGATCGCGATGTTCTCCGGCCGCAATGCGATCCGTACTTTTTCGCCGGGATTGAGCGCCTGCAGCAGCGCCGCCTCCCCGCGCCGCCCGTCGCCGTAGTCGACGACGCCAAACTCACCATTGCGTCCGACCAGCGTGCCGGTGAGCTCGTTGGTGGCGCCGGTGAAATTGGCGACGAACAGGTCGGCCGGCCGGTTATAGATCTGGTCCGGTGTACCGATCTGCAGCAGCTTGCCGTCGCGCATCACGCCGATGCGGTCGCCGAGCACCACCGCCTCGGCCTGATCGTGGGTGACGTAGAGCGCGGTCATGCCGGTCTGCTTGAGGATTGATCTGAGATCGTCGCGCAGCCTCAAGCGCAATTTGGCATCGAGGTTGGACAAGGGCTCGTCGAGCAGCAACAGCTGCGGCCGATACACGATGCTGCGGGCGAGCGCGACGCGCTGCATCTGCCCGCCCGACAACGCCACCACCGACCGATCGGCATATTCCGACAAACCAACGAGTTCCAGTACCTCGTCGACTTTGCGGCCGGCCTCAGCGCGCGCTATTTTTCGATGCTTTAAGGGATAGACCACGTTCTGCCGCACCGTCATGTGCGGCCACACGGCGTAGGACTGAAACACCATGCCGAGGTCGCGCAATCGCGGCGGCAACAGGATGCCGCGTTCGGGCGACGAAACCACGTGGCCGGCAATCGAGATTTCACCGCCGGTCGGATGCTCGAGGCCGGCGACGCAGCGGAGCGTCGTGGTCTTGCCGCAGCCCGACGGCCCGAGCAGAACCACGATCTCGCCGGCCGGCACCGCAAAACTGACGCCGTCGACAGCAGGCCGGCCGATCGCAAACTGCTTGCGCAGGTCGGTAACGTCGAGCGTCGCCGTCATGACTTCACCGACCTCTCAAGTACATGGATCACTGCCGATAACCGAAGGTCTTGTCCCAGTCCGAAACCCAGGCACCGTGGAGCTTCACATACTGGTCGAAATTGGGATACCAGACCTTGACTACTTTGGGATCGAAACCTTCAGGATAGGCCGGTGGCTCCTTCAATGAAGTCAGGTTGCCGAGCTCCTTGATCATGAAGGTCTGCCCCTCCTTCGAAAGACTCCACTTCAGAAACAGTTTTGCGGCATTGGGGTGCGCGGCGGTCTTCGGGATTCCCGAGGCGTAGGGATTGACCGGCGCGCCTTCGGGCGGGAAGAAAATCTTGATCGGAGCGCCGTCCTTCTGTTTCTGATAGACCACATTGTACAGCAACGGGCCCATTGCAACTTCGCCGCGCACCAGCGCGTCCGCCATCGGCGCGCCCGACGGATAAAGGATCGGATGGGTCGCGGCCTGCTTCGCCCAGTAATCCTCCCCCAGCACCTGGCGTTCGAACATGATCCGGGTCCAGGTCGTGCCGCCGGACTGCGCAAATACCTGACCGGTCATTTTGTCGTATTCCGGCTTGGTCAAATCCATCCAGCTCTTCGGCGGATTTTTTACCAGTTCGGTGTTGTAGGCAATCGACCAGGCGATCGTGGCGCGCGGCCACAGCTTTGGCGAGATCAACGCTTCGGGATTGTAGTCGGCGGCATTCGGCGGCGCGTAATCCTGGAACAAGTCTTCCAGCGGCAGCATCAGCGCGCGGTCGGAATGATCGACGATGTCGGCGATCAGCTTGCCGGCCGCGGCCTCGGTCCGGACCCGGGTGATGAGCTGGCCGCCCGGGGCGCGCACCATCTCGACCTTGATCTCGGGAAAGCGCTTGTTGAAGGCCTTGATGACCTCTTGTTCAATCTCGGCGAAATTCGCGGTGTAGTAGACCAGTTTGCCTTCGGCCTTGGCCGCCGCGATCAATTCGGGCGAACCGAATTCCTGCTGGGCCAATGCCGGTGGGCCGTTCAGCGTCATGCCAAGCACGGCAGCGCCGACCAGCGCAGCCATCCGAATGATTTGTGTGTTCACAACTAATCCTCCCTTGATTCCAGTTTATCCGGTGCGGGCAACGCTGCCCTGCGCCGCCCCCCGCGACAGCCAGTTCGCGCCGCCGATCAAAACCCCGAGCAACACCGTCTGCACCAGACTGAATGCCGCGGTCTTGCCGAGATTTCCGCCTTCGTAGTAATCAAGCAGCAGCACCGACATCACCATGGTGTTGGTGGTGTAGAGAAACAGCGACGAGCCCAGTTCGCGGATCGCCAGCACGAACAACAGCGTCATCGAGGCGATCACGCCGGGCCTCGCTAAGGGCAGCACGATGGTTCGGATGGTGCCGAGCATGCCCTTGCCGCAGACCCAGGCCGCCTCCTCAAGCTCGCGATGAATCTGCAGGAACGAGGTCGACAGCGCCTTCACCGTATCCGGCATGAAGCGCGCGATGAACGCCAGCGCCAGAATCCAGATCGTGCCATAGAGCCCGCCGGGGATGCCGATCCAGGCCCACAAATAGGCAACGCCGATCACGAGGCCCGGAATGGCCACCGGCACGGTCGATATCAGGTCGATGCTGCGACGGCCCGCGACATGGGTGCGATGAATGGTGTAGCCGATCGCAAAGGCCAGCGTGCCGCCGACCACCGCCGTGATGATGCCGACCTCGACCGCATTGTAGATCGATCTCATGGTCAGGGGATTGTCGAAGATGCTGTAGAAATGCATCAGCGAGTATTGACGCATGTCGAACAGGCTCGCCACATCGCGGATGAACATGAATTTGCGGAACGCCGCGACAATCAAGGCCAGGCTCGGCAGGATCACGACTGCCAGCAAATAAAGCATGCCGAGCCCGAGGGTGAACCAGCGCCACGGCCCGAGATCGAGATTGCGCGGCCGAAACGCCTTGCCGGCGACGGTGGTATAGCTGCGCCCGCTCAGTACCCTCTGCTGCAGAAACACCAGCGCGCCCGTCACCACCATCAGGATGATCGCAACCGCAGCGGCAGTGTTGTAGAGCGGCGGCGACCAGTTGGTGAGCTTGAAGATGTAGGTGGTGAGCACGGCGAGATTGGTCGGCGCGCCCAATACCGCCGGAATGCCGTAGATGCCGAGCATCACGATGAAGGACAGCAGCATGCCGGAGACGATCGCCGGCATGATCAGCGGGAACGTCACCGAGAACACGGTCGAGAACGCGCTGGCGCCGGAAATTTCGGCGGCCTCTTCGAGGCTCGGGTCCATGTTGCGCAGCGCCGAGGAGGTGAACATGTAGACGTAAGGCGCGTAATAGATGCCGAACACGAACACCAATCCCCACAGCGAATAGAAATCGACGTGCCAGTCGAGCCCAGCCCATTTGAACATGGTGTTGATCAGCCCGGTCTTCGGCGATCCCAAAATGCTCCATGCCACGCCCGCGACCAGCGGCGGCGCGAACAGCGGCAGGATGCTGGCGGCGGCGATAAAGCCCTTGAACGGCGTGTTGGTGCGCACCACGATCCAGGAAAACGCCAGCCCGATCACGACCGCGACCAGGGTTCCACCGCCGCAGGCGATCAGCGTATTGGCCAGCGCCTCGGCGACGTTCGGGTTGACCAGCACGGCAAGGAAATTGGTGACGGAAAGATGGCGGAGGCTGAAGCCATCTACCACCGGATTGGTGTCGGTCAGCGCGCCCAGCAGCAGCGTGAGAACGGGATAGATCACCAAAAAGCCGAGGATCGCCAGCAGCAGCGCAACCCAAAGGCCCGTAAATGCGCGCCGGCGAACGTCCTCAACGCCGCTCCGCCTGATCCCGATGCGCCGGCCCCCGTGTCCGTTCCTCAAAGCGTCTTCCCCTCGCCGGCGGCCCAGCTTTATTCGTTATTGTCATGGCCGCATTGCGTCCCAAGCTTAGGTGATCGCGCCTTGTGCGAAAAGGTAGCAGAAAGTCGCGGCATCCGGCGGTAACGCCGGAACACATCAATTATTCCCTTCACCGCAAACGCATAATTTTGATTTGAGCCGCTGCGATTTTCGATCCAGGGTCTTCTCAAGGGCGGGGTTCAAGTCATCAAGGGGACCGCCGATGGCAAACCTCACAATCAATGGCAAAGCTTTTGACGTGGACGTCGAGCCGGACACGCCGCTGCTTTGGGCAATCCGGGAGAATATCGGCCTGACCGGCACCAAATACGGTTGCGGCATCGCACAATGCGGGGCCTGCACCGTCCATATCGACGGCGTTGCGATGCGCTCCTGCGGCGTGCAGGTCAGCGAAGCCGTCGGCAAACGGATCACCACGATTGAAGGACTGGGCGTCGACGGGGAACTGCACCGGGTGCAGCAGGTCTGGATCGCCAACGATGTTCCGCAATGCGGGTATTGCCAGAGCGGGATGATCATGGCCGTGGCAGCGCTTCTCCAGGAGAAGCCGAAGCCGACCGACCAGGATATCGACGAAGCCATCACCAATATCTGCCGCTGCGGCACCTTCCAGCAGGTACGCGCGGCAATTCATGCCTCTACCGGCGTTTGAGGAGGCAGCCATGAATTATATGCCCGCACTCAACCGCCGCGCCTTTGTGATCGGCACCGCCGCCGTCGGCACCGGCCTCGCGCTCGGCCTCGATATTCCCTTCGGCGGTCCGGCCG
>JAQGKJ010000780.1 GCA_028290165.1 Bradyrhizobium sp.
CGGTCGACGCCTATCGCGGCGCCGGGCGTCCGGAAGCGGCTTACGTCGTGGAGCGGCTGGTCGATGCCGCGGCGCGCAAGCTCGGGATGACGCCGGAAGCGATCCGGCGCAAGAATTATATTCCCCCGCGCGCGATGCCCTACAAGACCGCGACCGGGAAGGTCTACGATTCCGGCGACTTCACCGCCCATATGAAACGCGCCATGGAAATCGTCAACTGGACGGAATTTCCCAAGCGCGCCAAGGTCGCAAAGAAGCAAGGTCTGGTGCGCGGCATTGGGCTTGCGACCTATGTCGAGATCTGCGGCACCATGGGCGAAGAGACCGCCAATGTGCGGCTCGACCCCAATGGCGACGTCACGATCCTGATCGGCACCCAGTCGACGGGGCAGGGCCACCAGACCGCCTATGCCCAACTCGTCGCCGAGCAGCTCGGGCTTCCGCCCGAGCGCGTCCACATCCTGCAAGGCGACACCGACATGATCGCAACCGGTCTCGGCACCGGCGGCTCGGCGTCGATTCCGACCGGCGGCGTCAGCGTCGAGCGTGCGACCCGCCAACTCGGCAAGAACCTGCGGGAGATCGCCGCCGAGGCGCTCGAAACAAGCGCCGGCGATCTTGAGATCAACGAGGGCACCGTCCGCATCGCCGGCACCGATCGCGCGGTCACCTTTGCCGATCTCGCCAAGCGCCCCGGCGTCGATCCGTCAAAACTCAACGCCAGCGCGACGTTCACCTCCGCCGACGGCACCTATCCGAACGGCACCCATCTCGCCGAGGTCGAAATCGATCCGGCCACCGGCATCATCAAGATCGTCAACTACGTCATCGTCGACGATTTCGGGGTGACGCTCAATCCGCTGCTGCTCGCCGGTCAGGTTCATGGCGGCGCGATGCAGGGGATCGGCCAGGCGTTGATGGAGCAGGCGGTCTATAACCCGAACGACGGCCAGCTCGTCACCGGAACCTTCATGGATTATGCGCTGCCGCGCGCCTCTGACGGTCCGTCGTTCGTGTTCGAGACCCATAACGTGCCCTGCAAGACCAATCCGCTGGGCGTCAAGGGCGCGGGCGAGGCCGGCGCGATCGGTTCCTGTCCGGCCGTCGTCAACGCGATCATCGAGGGCCTGTGGCGGGAATACAAAATCGATCACATCGACATGCCCGCGACCGCAGAGCGGGTCTGGATTGCGATCCGCGAGCATCAGCGCCGGCATAGCCTCTGATATCATCCTCGACTGGGAATAAAGCGCCGCGCGCGGCATTCTACGATAGATGGACCGCAGCCCGCGCGAGCGGGTCAGCAGGCCGTCGTTTGGAAACGCTTGTCGAGACGGAGATTAGCCGATGATACGAACCGTTGTGGTTGCGGGAGCACTGTTGCTCGGTGTCGGCGCCGTGATGGCGCAACAGGATATCGCCGTTAAGCAGGATAATTTGATGCGGGGGCAGGCCAAGCCCATGTACGGGGTCATCCTGAAAATGGTGAAGGGCGAAATTCCCTATAACCAGGCAGCGGTCGATGCGGCCATCAAGGATCTCGAACAGAGCGTGCCCACGATCCCGACCGTTTTCGCAACCAACCCCAAGGAGGATGTGGTCAACGCGACGTACGGCGCGTCGCAGAAAGTCTGGCAGAACAAGGCCGATTTCGACTCCAAGGTACCCCCCGTCATCAAGGCGATCGCCGACGTCAAGGGCAAGATCAAGGATGTCGCCACGCTGAAAGCCGCCTACACCTCGATCAACGACAGATGCACCGATTGTCACGAGACCTACCGGCTCAAGCTCAAATGATATTCTGATCTTCGTTGCGGGAGACGGGCAATCGAATTCGCCGGTTACACCAGCAGCTGTGCGCTCATCTGTTCGGCGCGGAGGGGCGCCGCCTGCTCGTCAAGCAGGCTGGCCAACAAGATCGGGTCCGTCGTCGTGCAGACGGTCATCGGCTGATCGCGACCGCGGATCGACACGTCGGTTCGCGCGAGCCTGTCAGGCGCGACGCCTGCGTTCTTGCAGACCTCCTCCGAGACGACGACCGTGCAATCGAGTGTCTTGGTCATGTCCTGAAGACGTGCCGCGACATTGACCGCGTCGCCGAGCGCGGTGAACACCGTGTGATCGCGAAAGCCGATGTCGCCGATGATGACCTCGCCGCCATGGATGCCGATCCCGAACTGGATCGGCTCCTGCAATTCGCTGGCGAATTCATGATTCATGTATTCGACGTTTGACGCGACCATGGAAGCGGCTCGCATGGCCTGCCGGCAAGCGGTCGCCGGATCGGAATGCAGGCCGAACAAGGCAAGTAGACCGTCGCCGACGAACTGGTTCGGTTGCCCGCCGGCGTCGATCACCGCCTGCGACGCGGCTTCGAGGAAACGATTGATCAGGAATACGATGTCGAACGGCAAGCGCGCTTCAGCCAGTTTGGTCGAGCCGCGCATGTCGACGAACATGCTGACGACATAGCGCTCCTCGCCGATGTTGACGCGGTTTCCGATTGCGGACAAATTCGGCGCCGACATTGGCGGGCAGCACGGGAATCACGGCGATATCGGCTTGCGGTCGAAGCTGACATGCGAGACGAATCGAAGGGTTGCCGCCGGCGCCAACGCGCGCGAGCACAAATGCCTCGCGACCGGATGGCCGCGGCAGCGCGCCGCGGTCGCTGACGACGCGAACACGGCAGGTCGAGCATCGCGCCCTGCCTCCGCAGACGCTCGCATGCGGCACGTTGAACCGCAGGCTCGTTTCGAGAATACTCAGCCCCTTGGGCACGCGCACGCGCCGGTTGGGATACGACACCGTGATCGATCCGCGTCGGCTCTCGAGCATTGCGCGAACGCCGCGCGCCACGAACACCAGCACAATCGCCGCGCCGTACAGAATCGGAAAATAAAAAAGCGTGATGTTGTCGATCACCGCGCGCTGTGCCGGCGGGGGAGGGTGGATGTGTTCGGCACGCCATTGCGGCTGCGCCGCACGCTCGGTCGCCTCGTAGGCCCCGCGATGGGTGCCGGTCATGGCCAGCGGCGGCAGCAGCACGGCTATGGCCAGCAAGAACGGGGCGGCCCATCTGAAGAACGGCTTCAGGCGCAGCCAGAAATAAAGTCCAATGCAGGCATGCGTCCAGGCCACCGTAAGCAGAACAAACTGCACGCCGATCATGTAGGGGCGGGCGACCCAATAGGCCAGCAGGGGCGCCGCGTACAGTGGCGGATCGCGTCCGAACACGAGGCCGCCAAGCCGCACGACTCCAAAGTGACTTGCGATCAACAGCGGAATGCTTAGCCCGAACATCAGCTGGGTGATCTCGATCAGTGTGTAGCGAAAATGCCGGCGTTGATAGAGCGCCCAAAGTCCAAGGAAGAAGTGCGTCGTCACCGCGGCATAAAGCGTAAAATTGACGATCGGAATTCGCCACCACCAGACATGGAAACGAAGCC
>JAQGKJ010000782.1 GCA_028290165.1 Bradyrhizobium sp.
GCCTCCGACGTGCTGCATCTGCATGCGTTGCGCGAGCGCCTCGACGCCATGCTGGCACGCGAGGGCCGTCTGGAGCTGGCGCAGGCCTGTTTCGAATTTCTGCCGACGCGGGCCAAGCTCGATCTGCAGGGCTGGGACACCGAGGACATCTTTGCGCATTCGTGAGCCGGGCGGGCTCTCGTCTTTCTTCCTTTCTTCCTTTCTCCCGCAACGGGAAAGGGTAACAAAACCGCCCCGTTTCGGTCACACTCGTAGCACGAGGTCGCGGGCTGCATAATCCGGCGAGGCCGGGTAGAATGGCCACAACCCCAGCGCTTTGGAGCAGCGGTGAATTCGGTTCAGAATCCTGCCTATCAGGCCGGAATGGAGGCGCGCTTCGCGGTGGCGGCGCGCCACAGCCGGATCGTGCGGGCGCTGCGCATCGCGGTCCCGGCGGCCGTGATCCTGGCGATGGCGGGGATCGTTGCGGTGTCGATCTTCAATCCGTTCCGGATGCTGTTGCCCAAGCTGCCGCTCGATATGGGAAACCTTGTCGTCTCCGGCACCAAGATCACGATGGAATCGCCGCATCTCTCCGGCTACACGCCCGATCGGCGGCCGTACGAAATGTGGGCAATAACCGCGACCCAGGACCTGACCGATCCCGATCACGTCGATCTCAAGAAGTTGCGGGCGAAGGTGTTGATGGAAGATCAATCGACGGTCACGCTGGACGCGCTCAATGGGTTGTTCGATTCCAGGGAGCAGTTGCTGGACCTGCACAAGGATATCTATATGCAGACCACCACGGGCTATGAGGCGTGGCTGACGCAGGCCTTTGTCGACATGGGCAAGGGCACGGTGACGTCAGACGAACATGTCGATGTGAAATGGCAGGACGGAACGCTGTCCGCTGACAAGCTCAGGATTACCGGCGGCGGCGAGGTGGTGAGGTTTGAAGGCCATGTCGTGATGAACCTCGACAAGCTGCCCGCCGCCGAAAGCGCGCCGGAGCAGCCCGCCAGTGCCGCGCCCGCGCCCGAGCCGGCGGCTCGTCCGGCCCGGACACGGTCGGTTTCCAGCAAGTCCGCCAACACGAAATGATCTGATGAAGATTTTTCCGCGCAGCACCCTGATACGGCGGACCGCTCGCGGCGCGTGCGGCATCGCATTGGCGCTCGCCATGATCGCCGTCGGTGACGCTGCCGCGCAGAGCACGGTGACGGGCGTGCCCAACGCCATGCAGGGTTTTTCGCAAAATCGCGACCAGCCGATCCAGATCGAATCCGCCACGCTCGAGATGCGCGACAAGAAAAAGGAAGCAACCTTCTCCGGCAATGTGAAGGTGATCCAGGGCGATACCACCATGACCTCGAAAACGCTCGTGGTGTTCTACGAATCGAGCGCAGCCCCTGGTGCGACGCCGGCGGCCAATTCGAAGGCCGCCGCAAAATCGGCGCCGATCCAGTCTGCGACCCCCGGTCCCGACGGCGCTTCGTCGATACGCAGGCTGGAGGCGCGAGGCAGCGTGGTCGTCACCCAGAAGGATCAGGTCGTGACCGGCGAGACCGCTGTGTTCGAGACCAAGACCAACCTGATCACCATGTTGGGCGGCGTGGTCCTGACCCAGGGCAAGAACGTGCTGCGCGGCGATCGGCTGATGGTCGACATGACGACAGGCGTGTCGCGGGTGGAATCCGATTCAGGGCGGGTGCAAGGCCTGTTTCAATCGTCCGGCCAGGGCGCTCCGGTGATCCCCGGCGCAGCCGCGCCGGCGAGCCCGTCCGCGCCAGGCGGCTCAAATAAACAGAAATAATATCAATCACTTATCTGCTACCCGCGAGCGGTGAGGTTGTCTCTCGCGGTGCGAACCTGTATTTACGGGCGGGCCGGCGGCGAACTGTTCCTCACCTTGAGGGTGTTGCGCTGGGCAAGCGACATCCCTTCCTTCATGTTGCGCGTGCGAATCGAGTAGCCCGTGGCGCGTTGCGGGCAAACCGTGAAAGGCTGAGCAAAGCGGGGATGGTGGATTTACTCGGCATGTTCCGTCGACGCCCGGCCAAGCGCAACTCGCCCGGCTTTGCGCATACGCGCGCCGACATCACCGCACTCGGCGATAGCATGGGCGAGATGCTGACCAGCCCGGTGCGCGATGCGCCGCCGATCGCCCGCGATGCGCCAATACTCAGGCCGGAGCCGCCCAGATCTGACCCCGGACTTGACAAAGCGAAGGCCGAAAAGCCGCGCGCGGCGCCGCCGTCGCGCCCCAAGACCAACGGCGCGGCCGGCGCGCCCCGGCTGACGCAGCGGGCGGGCTATCTGGCTGTGCATAGCGTGGAAAAGAGTTTCGGCAGTCGCCATGTCGTGCGCGGGGTCAGCATCTATGTCCGCCGCGGCGAGGCGGTAGGCTTGCTCGGTCCAAATGGGGCCGGAAAGACCACGGTATTTTACATGATCACCGGCCTGATCAAGGCCGATCGCGGCGCGATCGAACTCGATGGCCACGACGTCACCCAACTGCCGATGTATCAGCGCGCCCGGCTCGGCATCGGCTATTTGCCGCAGGAAGCCTCGATATTTCGCGGCCTCACGGTGGAGCAGAACATCCGCGCGGTGCTCGAGGTCGTCGAACCCTCGAGGAAAAAGCGCGAAGCCGAACTCAATTCGCTGCTCGACGAATTCAACATCGCGCGCCTGCGCAAGACACCGTCGATTGCGCTGTCGGGGGGCGAGCGGCGCCGCGTCGAGATCGCGCGCGCGCTCGCGACCCGGCCCAATTACATGCTGCTCGACGAACCGTTCGCCGGCATCGATCCGATTGCGGTCGGCGACATTCAGGATCTTGTCCGCCATCTCACCAATCGCGGCATCGGCGTGCTGATCACCGACCACAATGTGCGGGAAACGCTGGGACTGACGGATCGTGCCTATATCGTCTATGCGGGGGAAATCCTGACCGAGGGCAATCCGGATGAGATCGTCAACAATCCGGATGTACGCCGCCTTTACCTTGGCGAGGAGTTCCGGCTTTGATCGGTTCCGGCTTTAACCCTCGCCGGGAAATCCGCCCCTAGATCTTTTTTCCAATTCGTCAAGCCGTGTACATCGGGTTTGGACTAGTTTAAGCAAGAATCGGACCAAGTTTTTAGGAATCGGTTCTTGCCCCCATGGCACTGACGCAGAGATTAGAGTTCCGACAGTCGCAGTCGCTGGTGATGACGCCGCAGCTGATGCAGGCGATCAAGCTGCTGCAGTTGTCCAATCTCGACCTCTCGGCCTTCGTCGAGGAAGAGCTGGAGCGAAATCCGCTGCTTGAACGCGCCAGTGACGGCACCGAGCCGCCGGTGGCGGGCGAGCCGATGCCGGAGCGGGCCGAATTCTCCGAATCCGAGGATTCCGGCGCTGTTTATGGCGAGGAGGCTTCAACCGAGCGTTCCGAGATCGCCGGCGGCGCCGCGGCCGAAGGTTTTGAGCCGGCCCAGGAAGAGTGGATGAATCGCGACCTCGGCACCCGCACCGAGATCGAGCAGACCCTGGATACCGGCCTCGACAACGTGTTTTCCGAGGAGCCTGCGGAGGCCGCCGCGCGCACCGCGCAGGATGCGGCGCCG
>JAQGKJ010000795.1 GCA_028290165.1 Bradyrhizobium sp.
CGCGCGCGCCCTTGGCGGAAGAGAACAGCGTCGAGTCGATGCGCGCATCGAAATCCAGCATCCAGAGCCGGATTTTCCTTTTCCATTCTGGTGGCACGATCTGGCGCACTAGTGCCCGTTTTCCGAAGTTCGTACTACGTTTCAGCGCCCCTTGTACGAACTTCGGAAAACAAAGGGCACTAGTAAATCTTAAGATTCCAGTGCCGCTTTCCGATTTGAAGTTCCTGACCGCTTGCCGCTTGCGCTGCAGGAACTTCAAATCGGCGGCACCAGGACCCTTGGTCAGTTCGCAGCGCTTCAAGTATCCGGCTGGGCACCTTGGAGACGTCATGCGGGAATGTTGCGGCAAACCCAAGGCGCTTTTGCAAGCCTTGGGGGACTCGCTCCCTATCTATCCGAGCGGGGGCCATAAACCAATGGTCTGGCTCACGATTTTGATCGGCAGGGCTAACGCTGTCCCGCCCTTTTTTGCGCTACCGGACGACCCTACTTGCACCCATACCATTGCAGCCCCTAGAAGGGCATTGGCCCCCGCCGCCCGGAATCGTCAGGACACATGACCGCACCGTCCAAGCCGCCCTCGGGCCAAGAGGGATTCTTTTGGAAAACCAAGACGTTGGAGGAGATGTCCAGCGCCGAATGGGAAAGCCTGTGCGACGGCTGCGCGCGCTGCTGCCTGGAAAAGATCGAGGACGAGGATACCGGCAAGATCTATTTCACCCATGTTTCCTGCAAGCTGCTCGATGACGGGCTGTGCGCCTGCAAGGACTATGCGAACCGCTCCGACAAGGTTCCAGACTGCGTCAGGCTAACGCCGGCCAACGTCCGTACCCTGAACTGGCTGCCGCCGAGCTGCGGCTACAAACTGGTGGCCGAGGGCCGCGATCTCTACTGGTGGCACCCGCTGATATCGGGCGATCCCAACACCGTGCATGAAGCCGGCGTCTCCGTGCGCGGGCGGGTGCAGGGGACCGAGGGCGAGATCGCCGACGCCGACCTCGAGGACCACATCGTGCAATGGCCGGCGCTATTGCCGAAGCGGGCGCGCCTCAAGAAACGGCCACAATTCTGAACGGCGCGCGGATCTGAGTCCTCGGTTCTGGTTGAACGATGGGCTCTATCTTTTTGTTTTGAGGTGTTTTCTTGACGCGAACCGGTATCCATTTCGCTCGAAAACACTTTAGCCGTTCACGATAGCCGTTCACGCGATCGCGATGATCCCTTCGCGGGACGCACCCATGCGCGTAGCCGTCTGCCGCAGCATGAATTTCCCCCTTATGTTACAGTTCATAGCGATTCCGCGTGGCCTCCCGTCGCGCTGTGACAAAATACAAAATAAACGTCCATATGAACAAGTTCGAACGGCAGAGCCGCGAACCGGCTGACGAAGAGACTTTGCCCGAAGCCATCGCCGGCGACCTGGCGCGGATGCCGGCTGGCGTGATCGAACTCAGTGACGCGCCGCCGATCGCGCCGCGCGCGCCGCTGACGCAGCGCGAAGTCCGCACCATCCTGATGAGCCTGCTGCTGACGATGTTCCTGGCAGCGCTCGACCAGACCATCGTCGCCACCGCGCTGCCGACCATCGGCCGGCAATTCCAGGACGTCTCCAACCTGTCTTGGGTGATCACGGCCTATCTGCTGGCATCGACCGCGGTGGCCCCGGTGTTCGGCACGCTGAGCGACATCTACGGCCGCCGCGGCATGATCATCCTGGCCCTCGGTCTGTTCATCGCGGGTTCGGCATTGTGCGCGCTGGCGCCGAACATGACGGCTTTGATCTTGGCGCGCGGCCTGCAGGGACTTGGCGGCGGCGGCATCATGCCGATCGTGCAGACCGTGATTTCCGACGTGGTGACGCCGCGCGAGCGTGGCCAGTATCAGGCCTATTTCAGCGGCGTATGGTTGGCTGCCGGTCTCGGCGGACCTGTCCTGGGCGGCGTGTTCGCCGAACATCTGCACTGGTCGATGATCTTCTGGATCAACGTGCCGCTTGGACTGATATCGCTGGCGATGCTGCTGCCCAGGATGGGCAAGATCCCGGTCTTCCACCGCAGGCGCAAGGTCGACTGGCTCGGCGGCGTGCTGCTGATGGCCTCCGCCGTCGTGATCATGCTGGTGCTGACATGGGGCGGCAACCGCTATCTCTGGCTGTCTCCGACCATCATGGCGATGATCGGTGCGTCCGTTGCACTGACGCTGGCTTTCGTTTGGCATGCCCGTACCGCCAAAGAGCCGTTCCTGCCGCTGCCGCTGATGGGCGGAACGGTTGCGCCGTACGCGTTGGCGGGCGGCGGCTGCGCGTTTGGCGCGATGCTAGGGCTGACCGTGCATCTGCCGCTGTATTACGAGGTGGTTTACCACCTGACCGCCAGCGAGGCCGGACTGGCGTTGATTCCGCTCGCCGCCATTTCAACCGGCGGCGCTGCGATTGCGGGCCGGGCCATGGCCCGCTCCAGGCACTATAAGCTGGTCGCTATCATCGGGACGTCGTGCGCGACAGTGTTGGGATGTGCGCTGGCGCTTACGACGCTGCCGCTGTGGGGCCTGTTGCTGCTGCTGTCTCTGTTCGCGCTCGGCCTCGGCACGGTGTTTCCGGTCAGCGTGGTGGCCCTCCAGAACGCGGTGACGCGGTCGCAGGTCGGCACCATCACCGGCGCGATGAATTTCTTCCGGGCGCTGATGGCCTCCTTCACGGTGGCGGCGTTCAGCGCGATCCTGCTGATGGCGCTGGGCGCGGATATTTCGCTTGGCGGGGAGCATCGCGGACCGGTGAATTCGATTGCGGCCGCTGACATGATCGTCGCGTTCCATTATGTGTTCGCTGCCGCCGCCGTGCTGCTCGCCACTGCTGCGTTGTGCATGATCCTGATGGAAGAAAAGCTGCTGGCTGGCCCGGCGACGCCGGCGGAGTTGGCGGAGTAGGACGCGGCCCGGGCCCCTCCGCGGCGGCGGCTATCAATCGGCCGGAAATTGATCTAACAGCGGCGCCAGCCAGTCAGACATATCCGACAAGGAGCCGGCCATGAGTAAACCTTCCATCGAGCAGATCCGGATGGGCAGCGAAGGCATCGCCTTCTGCATCGCGCGGACCCTGATCGAACGCGATCCCTCGCTGAAGGCGCCGATGCGCGCCAATTTGCGCAAGATGTGGGAACTGCTGGAAGAGCGCGAAGACCACGGCGCCGCCGACATGGTCGACACCATGATCAAGGCGCTCAACGATCCCGCGTTCTTCAAGCCTTAAAGCGTGATGACTTCTCTTCGAATCGTCATCCCGCTCCATCTTTTTGTTTGAGCATGATCTTTTCGGAAAACCGGTACCCACTTTTCCGGATCACGCTCTAACTAACTAACTAACGTCGCGTCACGCCGGTCAGCTCTCCCAACCGGCTTTCCTCAGTCCATCGAGCATGTGGGCGTGCTCTTCCGGCCGAAACCAGGGCGGGCGTTCGCGGACCTGAGGCGGCTATAGCCGGCGACATCCGCCGCAAGAACAGCCGCCAGTCGTCGCTTCATGAGCTGTTCGGTCAATACAGCCCCAAATCCATAAAGCCAGCCCCGTCTCAGCGCATGGCGAAGGACCGTCGGTCAGCCAGCCCGTTCCAGCCGGGTGTCGATTTCCTCGCGCAGCAGGGTGAAGTCGATCGGCTTGGTCAACAGGCCCTCCGCACCGCCCTCGAGCGCCTTGCGCTTGGTCTCCGGATCGCCGTAAGCGGTGATCATGATGACGGGAACGTTAGGGCGCAACTCCTTGACCTTGGGCAGCATTTCAAGACCGGTCATGCCGGGCATGTTGATGTCGGACAAAATCAGGATCAGCGACTGCTCGATGGTGTTAGCAATGCGCACCAGCGCATCGGCTGCCGAAATCGCGAAATCCATCACGAAACGCTGCGCGCGCAGGTCGCGCCGGAATTGCTGGCGGAACAATGCCTCTACATCGGGCTCGTCATCGACCACAAGAACCAAAACGCTCACGTCTCACCTCTGATTTTGTTTGAAAAATTGCTGGTACGCGGCAAAACAATTCGAAATTCGGTGAACTGCCCGGGTTCCGTCTCAACGTCGATTCTGCCACCATGCTGTTTCACGATGATGTCGTGGCTCATCGAGAGTCCGAGCCCGGTGCCTTCGCCC
Organism: Bradyrhizobium sp.; assembly: GCA_028290165.1. The sequence goes on from JAQGKJ010000795.1 coordinate 4,141, forward strand.
GCGGGCTTGGTGGTGAAGAAGGGATTGAACATCTTCTCCTTTACTTCGGCGGGGATTCCGGTGCCGTTGTCGCGAATGCGGATTTCCACGCTGTCGCCGAGATCCCGGGTCGCCGCAATGAGGACCGGGTCGAAGGCTGAACCGCCATTGTCCGCTTTGCGCTTGGTCACCGCATAAAATCCATTTGCGATCAAATTCAGGAAAACCCGGGTGATTTCCTGCGGGAACACCTCGACCGCACCGGCCTTTTCATCAAAATCCCGTTGCAGGGTGACGTTGAACTCCCGCCCCTCGGCGCGCGCGCCGTGATAGGCGAGATTGAGGCTCTCGTCCAGAAGCGCATTGATGTCCGCAGGCCGGTGGTCGCCGGAACCTTCACGCGAATGCAGCAGCATGTTCTTGACGATGGAGTCGGCGCGCTTGCCGTGCTGGACCACCTTTTGCAGATTGTCCTTCAGCAGGCCGGTCAGTTCGCCAACCTCTTCGCGGATTTGATCGCTGAGCGCGGCGGGCTTGAGCAAATCGTTCAGTTCGTCGGTCAGTTCCGCCGACAGCGCTGCAAAATTATTGACGAAATTGAGCGGGTTTTTGATTTCGTGCGCGATGCCCGCGGTGAGCTGGCCGAGCGAAGCCAGTTTCTCTGTCTGCACCAGGCGATCCTGCGCGGTGCGCAGATCGTCGAGCGAGAGCG
>JAQGKJ010000810.1 GCA_028290165.1 Bradyrhizobium sp.
CCCGTGCCGAATCCCGGCATTCTCGATATTGCGCCCTACACGCCCGGCAAGAGCCCGGTGCCGGAGCCGGGCCGCAAGGTGTTCAAGCTGTCGGCCAACGAGACCCCGTTCGGGCCCTCGCCGAAGGCGATTGCCGCCTACCGGGAGGCGGCCGCGCATCTTGAGGACTATACGGAAGGCACCTCGCGCGTGTTGCGCGAGGCGATCGGCCGCGCTTTCGGGCTCGACCCTGATCGTATCATCTGCGGCGCCGGCTCCGACGAAATCCTCAATCTGCTGGCGCACGCTTATCTCAGCCGTGGCGACGAGGCGATCTCCACCACTCACGGCTTTCTGGTGTATCCGATCGCCACCAAGGCGAACGGCGCCATCAATGTCGTCGCGCCCGAGACCAATTTCACCGCCGACGTCGACGCGGTCCTCAAATCGGTCTCGACGCGCACCAAGCTGGTGTGGCTCGCCAACCCGAACAACCCGACCGGCACCTATCTGCCGTTCGACGAGGTCAAGCGGCTGCGCGCCGGACTGCCGCCGCATGTTCTGCTGGTGCTCGACGCCGCCTATTCCGACTACGTATCGAGCGACGACTACGAACTTGGCATCGAACTGGTGACCACGACCGAGAACACGGTCATGACCCACACGTTTTCGAAGATTCACGGGCTTGCGGCGCTGCGGATCGGCTGGATGTTCGGGCCGGCCCATATCGTCGATGCGGTCAACCGCATCCGCGGCCCCTTCAACGTCTCGACACCGGCGATGCTGGCGGCGGTGGCGGCGATCGAGGACACCGCGCATCAGCAGATGTCGAAAGCGCATACCGGGAAATGGCGCAACTGGCTGACTGAAGAGATCGGCAAACTTGGGCTGAAGGTGACGCCGAGTGTGGCGAATTTCGTGCTGATCCATTTCCCGCTCGAGAAGGGCATGACCTCGGCTGACGCCGACACCTTCCTGACCAGGCGCGGCCTCGTGCTGCGCGGGCTGACCAATTACGGCCTTCCGCACGCGCTGCGCATGACGATCGGCACCGAAGAGGCCAATCGCCTGGTGGTCGATGGCCTGCGCGACTTGACGGGGTCGAAGTGAACGCCGCGGCGCCATTCAAGCAGATCGCGCTGATCGGCTTTGGGCTGATCGGCGGCTCGATCGCGCGTGCCGCGCGCGAACAGGGGCTCGCGGAAAAAATCGTCACCACCGCGCGCTCGGCCAAAACGCGCGCGCGGGTAAAGGAGCTCGGCATTGTCGATTCCGTGGTCGAGACCAACGTCGAAGCCGTAAAGGACGCCGATCTCGTCATCCTGTGCATCCCGGTCGGCGCCTGCGGGGCGGTCGCCGAGGAAATTGGCGGTCATCTCAAGCCGGGCGCGATCGTCTCCGACGTCGGTTCGGTCAAGGGCGCGGTGGTCAAGGACATGGCGCCGCATTTGCCTGCCACCGCGCATTTCGTGCCGGCCCATCCTGTCGCCGGCACCGAACATTCCGGCCCCGATTCCGGGTTCGCCGAGTTGTTCATCAACCGCTGGTGCATCCTCACGCCGCCTGAGGGTACCGATCCGGATGCGGTCGAGCGACTGCGGACGTTCTGGGCGGCCCTCGGCGCCAGGGTCGAGATCATGACGCCGGATCATCATGACCTGGTGCTGGCGATCACGAGCCATCTGCCGCATCTGATCGCCTACACCATCGTCGGCACCGCAGACGAGCTTGCCCAGGTGACGTCGTCTGAGGTGATCAAATTCTCCGCCGGCGGCTTTCGCGACTTCACCAGGATCGCTGCTTCCGACCCAATCATGTGGCGCGACGTATTCCTCGCCAACAAGGAGGCGGTGCTGGAAATGCTCGGCACCTTCAACGAGGACCTGTCAAAACTTACCCGCGCGATCCGCCGCGGCGACGGCGAGGCACTGTTCGAGCATTTCACCCGAACCCGCGCGATCCGCCGCGGCATCGTCGAGATCGGCCAGGATTCCGCCGCACCCGACTTCGGCCGTCCGCACGCGCAGTTGGAGAAGAAATAGACCACCATCCGTCGTCCCCGCGCGCGCAGGGGACCCATTGCCACCGACGTCTGGATTAGACACAAGTGGCGCGGCGTATCTTTCTTCGCGTCACAAACGCCGGTGGTTATGGATCCCTCGCGCTTCGCTTGGCTTGGCCAGGACGACAGCTGGGGAATTTCAATACAGCGGCGGGGTCTGCGCAACCTTCAGCGGGCCGAGATACACCGTGCCATCGACAAAGCGCAGCGGAAATGCCCGCGCTTTCTTGCCTTCCAGCACCGCTTCCTTGCCGAGCGCGTTGATGCCGGCGGCAACGCCGACATTGGCGTTCTGCTTGACCGCCTTGCCGAGCCCGGGGATCGCGCGGTCCAGCGCGCCGAGCAGGTTGTTGACGTCCTGGGTTTTGACCCCGGGCGCGACGCGATCGAGCGTTGCCTGCGGCACGCCCTCGTCCAGCATCTTCTCGATACCGAGCGCCGGAATCACCTTCTCGATACCGGCAACCGTCATCTGCAATTCGCCGTCGAGACGGCCGTTGGCGCTCAGCCCGAGCGTGCCGGCGGCGACCGCGACCAAATCACCCTGCGCGATCCGGGACTGCACGATCTCGACATGGCCGCCGGCGGCCTGGATCTCGCGAAACCGCTCCGGCCAGGGTTTTGGCGAAAAATCCTTCAACCCGCTGAGCATCGCGCGCACATCGGCATCGAACGGCTGGGTGAGCAGCGGATGCACTTCCTGCAGGCTGCCTCCTTCGATCTGCAGCACGGTTTCGATCACGGGGTGGTCGACCGCCGAGCCTTCGGCAAGCCGACCGTGCAGCTCGATGTGTTTGGCGTGCGCCAGCGGCGCCTGCACCGATCCATTGAAGCGGTTGATTTCAGCATCGTCGAAGACGATGGAGGCGCGCTGCGGCACGGCCGGCAACCCCACCACGCTGGAGCGGGCCTTGCTCCAGTTCACCGCCATCGAGGGCTGCCCACCGCGATCGGAGATCGTCGCGGGCGCGGTGAATTCCGCGATCAGCCGTGTCGGATCGTACACCTGCGCCACGACCAGGATTTCGCCAAGCTGTGCGGTGATCGGCGCCTGCGCCGCGGCCTGCCCCGCGGTCTGCGATATCAGCGAAACGCTGGCGCCGTCGCAGCGGACCTCCAGGCGGAACGGGAAACCGGCCACCGTTCGCCGGGCGCAGTCGTAGACCCGGCCGGATTTCGCCTCCTGCGCGCGCC
>JAQGKJ010000825.1 GCA_028290165.1 Bradyrhizobium sp.
CGATCGCCTCGCCCTGCGCGCGGACCGTGGCTGTCTCCGGGCCGAGATAGCGGTCGGTGTCGATCTTCACCTTGACGCCGCAATAGCTGAAGATGCCTTCGGTCACTACAGTAACCATGTCGACGCCGTCGATCTCGGACGAGACAATGAAAGGCGCGGGCTTGTAATCGGGATAGGTGGTGCCTGCGCCGATCGCGGTGACAAAAATGCTGGGCTCGTGGACGATCTTGCCGTCCCAGTCGCCAGTGGTCTGGAACGGCACCAGCCGCCCGCCATGCGACACCGTCCGCTCCAGCACGACGTGCGGATCGACGCGCACCAATTGGCCGTCGTGATTGGCATAGCGATCGCAGGCGCCCGCCGCCCCCGGCTTGATGTAGCACATCACGGGGCAGGCATCGCAGCGGATCTTGTCGTCGGCAGCAGCAGTCGTGGGTTCGGTCAGCATGAACAAGCTCACAGGCCAGCGTCAAACTGTCGGATCGGCCAGATCAATAACGACGCATCGTAAACGTCAGGCGGCATCGATCATCGCGGTTTGCCGCCGCCGGGGTATTTGTTCGTATACGAACGATGTTGCGCGCGCCGCCCAAAGCTGTCAAGCGCCGTGCGATGCAAAAAACCCCGCTGCCGAGTAAAAACTCAGTTGCCTGGAAGTTTTGTTCATAAACCGGGCGAACCATTTCACCGGGGAACGGCACGCTTGCACGTTTGTATGCAAACGGTATCCTTCGGCGGGTTTGAACAGCGTGTTTGCAACGCAACCACCGGGCCGGAACCATACGCATGACGCAGCCCACGATCCGCCTGACTGTCAACGGCAGGATCCATGACGTCAACGCCGCCCCCGACACCGCGTTGCTTTACGTGTTGCGCAACGATCTCGAACTGAACGGGCCGAAATACGGCTGCGGGCTCGGCGAATGCGGCGCCTGCGCCGTGCTGATCGACGGCGTTGCGGCGCGCTCCTGCGTGATCCCGATCAGCGGCTGCGTCGGGCGCGAGATTCTGACGCTCGAGGGGCTCGGCTCGCGCGATCATCCCGATCCGGTGCAGGACGCCTTTATCAAAGAACAGGCCGCGCAATGCGGCTATTGCCTCAACGGCATGATCATCAGCACCAAGGCGCTGCTGTTGCACAGCCCTCACCCGTCCGAGAGCGAGGTGCTCGAAGCGCTCAGACATAATCTGTGCCGATGCGGCGCGCATATCGAGATCATGCGCGCGGCGATGCGGGCCGCAGGGCACCTTGCCGAGGCGCAAGATTGATGGCCGCACCAGAGGCTCCGGACCATCGCGAAATTCGCCTGGGATCGTTGTCGGTCGTTCGTCCGACCGGCTCAGCCAGCGACGCCACATTCGAAACCTTCGTCAAGATCACGGCCGACGGCTTAGTGACCGCCTTCAACGGTCATGTCGACCTCGGCACCGGCATTCGGACCGCGCTTGGACAGATCGTCGCCGAGGAACTCGACGCGTCCTTTGCGCGCGTCGTCGTCGTGCTCGGCGACACCGCGCACGTTCCCAATCAGGGCGCGACGATTGCCAGCGAGACCATCCAGATCACGGCCGTTCCCTTGCGCAAGGCGGCGGCACAGGCGCGGCAATTTCTTTTGACGCGCGCCTCGGAGCGGCTTGAACTATCGCCGGAAGAGCTTGCGATCGAAGACGGCCTGATCCGCGGAAAAGATAACCGCAGCGTCAGCTACGGCGAATTGATCGGCGATGAGATCATTCGCCTGGAGCTGGATGAAAACGTTCCGGTGAAGCCCGCCAACGCCTACACCATTGTCGGGCAGTCGGTGCCGCGCGTCGATTTGGCGGCCAAGGCGACCGGCGAACTCGTCTACGTTCACGACGTGCGCGTGCCCGGCATGCTGCACGGCCGCGTCGTGCGCCCGCCCTATGCCGGCGTCGATGCCGGCCCTTTTGTCGGCACCAGCCTGATCGCGGTCGAAGAGGCGTCAGTGCGCGATATTCCCGGGCTGGTCGCTGTGGTAAGGATCGGCGATTTCCTCGGCGTCGTCGCCGAGCGCGAGGAAAACGCCATCAAGGCGGCGGCGCAGCTTAAAGTCACGTGGAAGCCGACGCCGACGCTTCCGGACCTGAAAGACGTCGAGACGGCGTTACGCGCCAATCCTTCGACACCGCGGACTCTGATCGACAAAGGCGACGTCGACGCCGCGATTGCCGCCGCCGCAACGCCGATGGCGCGGACGTATATCTGGCCGTACCAGATGCACGGTTCGATCGGCCCGTCCTGCGCGGTCGCGGATTATCAGGACGGTCACATCCGGGTGTGGTCCGGCACCCAAAATCCGCACCTCCTGCGCGCCGATCTCGCGCTGCTGCTGAAGCGCGAGGAAACCGAAATCGACGTGATCCGGATGGAGGCGGCCGGCTGCTATGGCCGCAACTGCGCCGATGACGTTTCCGCCGACGCGGTTTTACTATCCCGCGCGGCCGGCCGACCGGTGCGCGTGCAATTGACGCGCGAGCAGGAGCACGCCTGGGAACCGAAGGGCACCGCACAGCTGATGGACGTCAAGGGCGGACTGCGCGCCGACGGCGGTGTCGCCGGTTACGATTTTGCCACGCGCTATCCCTCCAACGCCGCGCCGACGCTGGCGCTGCTGCTGACAGGCGCGATCCCGCCGGTCCCTGACGTGTTCGAGATGGGCGACCGCACCGCGATCCCGCCTTACGATTACGAAAACATGCGCGTGGTCGCGCACGACATGCCGCCGATCGTGCGTTCCTCCTGGCTTCGCGGCGTCTCGGCGCTGCCCAACACGTTTGCCCACGAATCCTATATCGACGAACTCGCCACCGAAGCCGGCGTCGATCCAATCGAATATCGGCTGCGCTATTTGAAAGACCAGCGTGCAGTCGATCTCGTCCAAGCTGTTGCCGAGCGGGCCGGCTGGACTCCGCGCCCAATCTGGAAGGAGCCGACAGCCGAAAACGACATCGTGCGCGGACGGGGTTTTGCCTACGCGCTCTATGTGCACAGCAAGTTTCCAGGCTATGGCGCGGCGTGGTCGGCCTGGATCGCCGACGTCGCCGTCAACAAGGCAACCGGCGATGTCAGCGTGACCCGCGTTGTTGCGGGGCAGGATTCCGGCCTGATGATCAATCCAGACGGCGTCCGCCACCAGATCCATGGCAATGTCATCCAGTCGACCAGCCGCGCGCTGATGGAGGAAGTCTCGTTCGACCGCAATTCGGTGACGAGCCGCGAATGGGGCGCCTACCCCATTCTCAAATTCCCGGACCTGCCCAAGATCGACGTCTTGATGCTGCCGCGGCAGGACCAGCCGCCGCTCGGCGTCGGCGAATCCGCATCCGTCCCGAGCGCAGCCGCAATCGCCAACGCGATCTTCGACGCCACCGGCGTGCGGTTTCGCGAATTGCCGTTCACGCCGGAGCGAATCCTCAGGGGATTGCGCCGCAACAGCGATGTAGCGCCGAGCGCATTGCCCTTGGCGGCGCCCACGCCTCCGGCCTCACCCGATCAATGGCAAAACCCGTTTGCCCGGCGGCGCGGTGCGTTCGCGACGGCTGCGGCGTTGTGTGTTGCCGTGGTCGGCGTCGCGGCGGCGGTGCTGCCGTGGCGATCGATCGCGCCGATCGCGCGGCCGGATGCATCGGTGTTTTCGGCAGAAACCATCGCCCGCGGCCGGGAGCTTGCCGCGCTCGGCGACTGCGCGGCCTGCCACACCAGCGCGAATGGCACTATCAGCGCCGGCGGCCGGCCGATCGAGACGCCGTTCGGCATGATCTACTCGACCAACATCACGCCCGATCCCGAGACCGGGATCGGCGCCTGGTCCTATCCCGCGTTCGAGCGCGCCATGCGCGAAGGCATCCACCGCGACGGCCGGCATCTCTATCCGGCGTTTCCTTATTCGCACTTTGCGAAAGCAACCGATGCCGATCTGCAGGCGCTGTATGCCCACCTGATGGCGCAGGCGCCGGTGCGCGCCGTCGCGCCAAAGAACACGCTGGCCTTTCCTTTCAACTGGCGTCCGCTCATTGCGGGCTGGAACGCGCTGTTTCATCAGTCTGGCGCGTTCGAAGCCGACCCAAAGCAATCGGCGATGTGGAATCGCGGCGCCTATCTGGTCGAGGGGCTCGGCCACTGCGGCGCCTGCCATTCGCCGCGCAACGCGCTGGGCGCGGAAATTGAGACAGCCTATCTGGCCGGTGGTTTCGCGGAAGGTTGGGAGGCCCCGCCGCTAACGTCGCTGTCGCATGCGCCGATCCCCTGGAGCGAGGATGAGCTGTTCGCCTATTTGCGATCAGGCGAATCCCGTTTTCACGGTGTCGCCGCCGGCCCGATGGCGCCGGTAGTGAAGGAACTCGCCACGTTGCCCGACCAGGATATCCGCGCCATGGCGGTTTATCTCGGATCCTTCAACGAGAACGCGCTCAGCAAGCCGACGCAGGAGGCGCTCGCTGCCAAACTTGAGAGCATGACCGCCACCAGGGCTGTTTCAGCGTCGGCGGTTGGCGCCCGACTCTATGAAGGCGCCTGCGCGGTTTGCCATGCCGTCGGCGGCGCGCCTTTGTTCGGCAGCCGGCCGTCGCTGGCGTTGAACAGCAATTTGCATGCTGCGGTGCCGGACAACCTGATCCAGGTGATCCTGCACGGTATCGCTTCCCCAGCATCGAGCGATCTCGGCTACATGCCAGCCTTCAAGGACAGCCTGACCACCGATCAAATCGCGGAGCTTGTGAGCTACCTCCGGCAGCAATTCGCCCCTGAAAAACCGCCCTGGACCGATGTCCATGCGGCCGTCAGCCGCGCCAGACGATAGCCCGCCGACCTGCCATGCCCGGGCGATAAGCCACTGGTTGCAAGGCTCCCGGCGCGATAGAGTTCCGGAATGGCAGTCACGGACATCGCAAGCAGGACCTACAAGCACGGCTGGCGGCTCGACCCGATCGTGCGCAGCCTGCTCGATACCGATTTCTACAAGCTGTTTATGCAGCAAATGATTCGGGAATTTTACCCGAACCAGCAGGTCACCTTTTCGGTGATCAATCGCAGCCGGCATGTGCGGCTTGCCGAAATCATCGACGAAGGCGAGCTGCGCGCCCAGCTCGATCACGCCCGCAGCATCCGCTTCACCAAGAAAGAACTGATCTGGCTCGCCGGCAATACGTTCTACGGCAAGACCCAGATGTTTTCGCCCGACTTCATCAACTGGCTCGCCAACTTCCGCCTTCCCGAATACGAGCTTCACAAGGTCGACGGCCAGTACGAGCTACATTTCCATGGTCCGTGGACCCACACCACCATGTGGGAGATACCTGCGCTCGCCATCCTGAACGAACTGCGCTCGCGCCAGGTGGTGAAGGGACAGGGACGGTTCGTCCTCGACGTTCTCTATGCCCGTGCCAAAGCGAAACTCTGGAGCAAGGTCGAGCGTCTGCGGAAGCTGGAAGACTTGCGGCTTTCCGATTTCGGGACGCGGCGCCGCCACGGCTTCCTGTGGCAGCGCTGGTGCGTCGAGGCGGTCAAGGAAGGGCTCGGGCCGTCCTTCACCGGCACCTCCAATGTCCTGCTGGCGATGGACAACGATCTCGAAGCGATCGGGACCAACGCGCATGAACTGCCGATGGTCGCCGCCGCATTGGCGAATGACGATACCGAGCTGCGCTGGGCGCCCTATCGCGTCCTCGACCAGTGGCGCCATACCTATGGCGGCAACCTTCTGATCGCGCTGCCCGACGCCTTCGGCACCAAGTCATTCCTGCGCGATGCGCCCGAATGGGTCGCGGACTGGACCGGCTTTCGCCCCGACAGCGCGCCGCCGATCCCCGCCGGCGAAGAGATCATCAAATGGTGGAAGCAGAAGGGCCAAAATCCCAAGGAGAAGCTGCTGGTTTTTTCCGACGGCATGGACGTCGGATGATCGAGGAAACCTACCGTCATTTTGCCGGCCGGGTGCGGATCAGTTTTGGCTGGGGCACC
>JAQGKJ010000843.1 GCA_028290165.1 Bradyrhizobium sp.
GAACGCTTGCCGTCCGCCACAATGATGCGCCCGCGCGATAGCACGGTGACCGGCCAGCCGCGCAGCTTGCGGCCGGCAAAAGGCGTATAACCGGCAAGGTCATGCATCATGGCGTCGCTCAGCGTGATCTCGCGCTGCGGGTCCCAGATTGCGATATCCGCATCGGCGCCGACGGCGATCGAGCCCTTGCGTGGATGCAAATTGTAGATCTTTGCCGGCGCCGTCGCGGTCAACTCGACGAATTTTTCGAGTCCGAGGCGACCCTTTGAAACCATGGCGTCGAACAGCAGCGGCAAGCGAACTTCCAGGCCCGGCAACCCGTTTGCCACCTGCTTGAAGGTGGGATTGGGGCCGGCGCGCAATTTGCCGGTTTCGTCGAACCGGTAGGGCGCGTGATCGGACGAAACCGTCTGGAGATCGCCGAGCGCCAGCGCATGCCACAGCGCCTCCTGGTCGGCGGTGCGGCGCGGCGGCGGGCTACACATCCATTTGGCGCCTTCTGCGCCGGGTTTGTCGAGATCGTCCGCGGTGAGAAAAAGATATTGCGGGCAGGTCTCGGCGAACACTTTCAGGCCCTGCCCGCGCGCATTGCGGATCACCCTGGCGCCTTCCGCCGTCGACACGTGAAAGATCATGATCGGCTGATCGAGCAGCGCAGCCATGCTGATCAGCCGGTTGAAAGCTTCGGCTTCCGAAATCCGCGCATGGCTGATGGCGTGGTATTTGGGATCGGTATAGCCGCGCGCGATCAGCCGCTTCACCATCCAGGAGATCATGCCGTGGTTCTCGGCATGGGCACAGAGCAGCGCGCCGCCGTCGCGCGCTGCAAGCAGAATGTCAAGCAACGGTTCATCATCGATCTTCAGGCGATCATAGGTCATGAATATCTTGATCGAGCCATGACCCTGCTTGATCAGCGCCGGCAGATCCGTCTCCAGTGTTTCCTTCGTCGGATCGGCGATGATCATGTGAAAGGCGTAGTCGATGACCGCGCCCTTTCTGGCAAGCGCATGATAGTCCTCGAGCACCTGGGGCAGTTGCATGCCGACGTGCTGGGCCGCGAACGGGATCACGGTGGTGGTGCCACCGAAGGCTGCCGAGACAGTCGCGCTCTCGAACGTATCGGCGTTCATGATGCCTGCGGCCGAAAGTTGCTCGATATGGGCGTGGCTGTCGACGCCGCCCGGCAGAACCAGCTTGCCGCACGCGTCGATCTCGCGCCGCCCGCCCGGCATCCCGCGGCCGATGGCGACAATCGTCTCACCGGAAATGGCGACATCGGCCTCAAACGTGTCGCTCACGGTCGCGACGCGTCCGCCGCGGATCACGAGGTCATAAGCAGGCTCGGTCATGGCAAACTCCCAACTAAACTACCAAGTCTTGTAGCCCCGCATGGAAGCACAGATCGTGCCTTTGCGCTCACTTGCGTTTACGGAACAGACAGCGGATCATGCGTCACTGGATGGCACGGTGATTGCTTATCCGCAGGAAAACACGATGTCCCGGCCGCGCATTCTTGTCATCAATCCCAATTCCAACCATCTCGTGACGCAGGGGCTGGAAGACGCCTTGAAGTCGCTCGGCTTTGAGGGCGGACCGGAGATTGTCTGCGAGACGCTGGCGGAAGGACCCTACGGCATCGAGAGCCAGGCCGATGCCGACGGTGTGGCGATGCTGTTGCGCCGTCTTGTCGAGAGCGACAATCGCTCGGCAGCCTTCGTTATTGCCTGCTACAGCGATCCCGGACTGCACCTCTGCCGCGAGGGAACGGATCGGCCGGTGTTTGGCATCGCCGAATGCGGCGTGCTTACAGTGCTCGCGCGCGCAGAAACCTTCGGCGTCATTGCGATCGGCCAGCGCTCGATCCGCCGCCATATCCGTTATCTCAGGCAGATGGGTTTGATGGATCGCCTGACCCGGGAGCGGCCGCTCAACATGAGCGTGGCCGAGACCGCGTCGGGCGAAGGAACGCTCGCCAGGATGATCGAGGTCGGGCGCGCCCTCAAGGAAGAAGATGGCGCCGGCGCCATCGTGATGGGCTGCGCCGGCATGGCGCGTCACCGCGGACCGCTGGAGCAAGCCCTCGGGATTCCCGTGATCGACCCGACACAGGCGGCCGTGACCATGGCGCTTGGCGCGGTGCAATTCTCCCATCACTGACTTTCGTTGGACGGTTCGCCTGCACCGTTGCCGCGCTTGACCCGCGCGAGCCATTGCGCGTGGCTTTCGCGCGTCAGCGCGAAGACATCACGTTGGGTGGCGTAGAGATTGCCGAACAGGCGTCCGATCGGCCGATAGACATCGAGATCGACATGCATCCTCGCCTCGTCGATCAAGCCTTCGCGGGCGTGCAGGCCCAGCACTTCACCGACCAGAAGCTCGCGCCTCGGCCCAAAGGCGAGCGCGACGTGTTGCCGGCACTCCAGTGCAAAGGGCGCCGCCGCCAGCCGCGGCACGGCGACATCGATCGACGACAGCGTCGCAAGCCCCGTCGCCTCGACCTCGCTGATGCCATGGGGAAAGTCGACCGCGCAGTCGTTCATGGCTGCCGCCAGTGCCTCATCCACCATGTGGGCCACGAACTGCCCGCTGCGATGGATGTAGCGCGTCGTGTCCTTGGGAGTGGAATCGGCCTTGTGCTGCAGGCCGAGCACCACCAGCGGGGGATCTTCGGAGAACACGTTGAAGAAGCTGAACGGCGCCGCGTTGACCGCTCCGCTCTCGTCGAGCGTCGTGACCAGAGCGATCGGCCGCGGCACGACGACCCCGCACAACAGCTTGTAGCGGTCGTGCGGATCAAGGTCGCGAAACGAGATACCGGACATTCACGTTTCCGGTGGCGGCACCGCGCCGGTGCGGCTGGTGATCAGGCCGTAATGCTCGATGCGGCGGTGGCGGGCGAAGTCGAAGATCGTCTTCTTGCCGAACACGGTGGCGTCGAGATCGCAGGGATGAACCAGCAGTTCGTCCTCTTCGGTCTTGGCCTCGATGACGATCTCGCCGTCGGGATCGACGATCAGGCTGCCGCCGATCAATGGAAAGCCATCCTCGACACCGGCCTTGGCGACCGACACCACCCATGTCGAGTTTTGATAGGCGCCGGCCTGCGCCGACAGGCGATTGTGGAACAGCCGTTTCTCGGGCCCTTCCTTGCTGTTCTGGGAATTGACCGAGGGCGTGTTGTAGCCGATCAAAACCATCTCGACGCCTTGCAGGCCCATCACACGATAGGTCTCCGGCCAGCGGCGGTCGTTGCACACCGCCATGCCAAAGATACCTCCGAGCGCACGCCACACCTTGAAGCCGAGATCGCCCGGCTCGAAGTAGCGCTTCTCCAGGTGCTGGAAGGCACGTTCGGTGTCGAACTCCGAATGGCCCGGTAGATGGACCTTGCGGTATTTTCCGATGATCCGAGCGGATCTGTCGGTGAGAATGCAGGTATTGAAATGATGTCCGTCCGGCGTCAGTTCCGCGTAACCAAAACTCATCGCCATCTGGTATCGCGCGGCCCGCTCGAACAGAGGCCTGGTCGCCGCATTCGGCATCTCGCGCTCGAACCAGCCATCGACCTCGGCCTGATCCTCCATGTACCAGCGCGGAAAGAACGTCGTGAGGGCCAACTCCGGATAGATGATCAGGTCGGCACTCGCCGATTTTGCTTCATCCATCAGCGCGATCATACGCTTGACGACGGCTTCGCGGCTGTCGGCCTTCTGGATCGGGCCCATCTGGGCGGCGGCGACATTAATAACGCGCATGAACAGCTTCCTGGATGCTTCTGTTGGGGGCTACGTAGCATAGATGTAGAGCAGTTTGCGGATTGCGTCCTCCGGCCGACATTTGGGGCCAATCAGAATGAGCAGTTAGAGTTCTGCTTCAGCGGAAGTCAATTCCGGACAGGGTCCGGGGTGACGCACGTCTGTTCTGCATTTCGCAACTGGCCCATCATCGGCGGTTGCGAGCTTACCGATGCGAGTTCGCGCGGGGGATGTACCGTGATGTGTGCCGCGCACCGTACTTGACCGCGCGCGTCGAATCCACGGCGGATATTCGCCTCAGCCGTGAATAAGAATGCCTGCGTCGAAGCAGCGCCTGGCGCATGGCGGCCCTCGAAATTGCAGCGGCCACGGCGAAAAAGTTAACGGCCAAGGCGCGTCAACCGTCGTGGGATTCGAATCTCGGTTGTGTTCGGCGGCGATTCGGCTATAGTCTTGGGTGCGGCTGCGGCCGCGCTACTAATTTTCATCGTTGGTGATCAGGCCCGTCTGCTCAGGCGGGCCGTCGCCATTTGGGGGTCCACGAATGACTCGCTCCAATCGGGTTGACCATATTCGTATCACCTCGCACCCGGCGCCGGGTGCCAAGCTCAACTTCCCGATCCGCTGGGGCGCCCCCACGGCGGGCGAGCGCGGACCGGTGATCGGTACCGTGTCGCGCCCGCAAGACCGCAACGTGATCGGCAGCCATGGCGGCTCCTATTCGGTTTATCGCGCGCTCGCCGTGTCGTCGGGC
>JAQGKJ010000851.1 GCA_028290165.1 Bradyrhizobium sp.
GGTGGGCGCCCTTGCGCTGTCCCATCTGCCGGCCGCAGCCCAAACCAAGGTCACCAATGAAGGCATCTCGGCCACCGAGATCGTGATCGGTACCCATCAGGACCTGTCCGGCCCGATCAAGGTCTGGGGCGTTCCGGTTTCCAACGGCATGAAAATGGCGGTGGAGGAGATCAACGCGGCCGGCGGCATCCAGGGGCGCAAGCTCCGGATGATCCTCGAGGACAACGGCTACGATCCGAAGAAGGCGGTGCTGGCGTCGCAGAAGATGGTCGAGCGCGACAAGATTTTTGCCATGATCGGCCCGATGGGATCGCCGACGGTGCTGGCGGCGCAGGACGTGCTGTTCGATGCCGGCGTGCTGCAGCTGTTTCCGCTGACGGCTGCCGAATTCACCTTCAAGTTCGATCCCGCAAAACCGCAGGAACGGCTTAAGTTCAACAACCTCCTGCCGTATGTCGAGAGCACGCGCGCGGCCTTGAAATACATGATGGAGGCGAAGAACTTCAAGAAGCCCTGCATCATGCATCAGGACGACGAGTACGGCAAAAACGTGCTCGACGGCTTTACGCAGCAGCTCGACGCCATGAAGGTGACGCCGGCTTCCGTCACCAGCTACAAGCGCGGCGCCTCCGACTTCAGCGCGCAAGTTGCAAAAATGAAATCCGACGGCTGCGATATCGTCGTGCTCGGCACCGTGATCCGCGAGACCATCGGCGCGATGAGCGAAGCGAAGAAGCTCGGATGGGACGTCACCTTCCTCGGCGCCACGCCGACCAACGTGCTCGAAGTACCGACACTGGGCAAGGACGCGGTCGAAGGGCTTTACGCGGCCTCGGGTTTTGAAATTCCCTATGAGGACACCGCCAAGGGAAAGGTGAAGGATTGGCTGGCGAACTACAAGAAGATGTTCGGCACCGACGCCAACACCCAGGCCATCATCGGCTACAATGCGGTGGAGACGTTCGCCTATTACGTCAACAAGGCCGGCAAGGATCTGACCGGCCAGAAGCTGCTTGATTCACTCGAATCCGGCGACAAGTACCTCGACATCTTCAACTCGCCGCCGACAAAATTCTCCAAGACCGATCACCTTGCCAACACGGTGACGCAGGTCCAGCAGATCCAGAAGGGCCGCTGGGTGTTGATGAAGGACAGCCTCTCGTTCTGAGGGGGTGACTGAGCGATAAAAACGCGCGTTCTAAACTCGTCATGCCCGGCCTTGTGCCGGGCATCCACGTTTTGAACATGTAGCAACGAGGACACGGGGATGGCCGGGACATAGGCGAGCGGAAGCGACGCCGTCCTTCGGACGGCTATGCCCGGCCATGACGAAGAATGGATTAGAGCGTCGTCGTTGATATTACGGCCCGCTCAGCGCGGTGCCGAAATCTACCGGCGGCAGCGCGGTGGTATTGCAGCGCCAGTGGCCGCTATCGGTTTTCTGGAATGCGAACGCCTTCTCGACCCTCAATCGGTACGACACCGAAAAGCTTTCCCGGCTGCCCGGCGACGGTTTCGCTTTCCCCGATTTCAAATCCCAGCACGACCCCGTGCAGCTTGATGCGACCTGGCTGCAGGCGGCAAATGGTGACAGCACGATCATCTCGACCTCGGCCGTGATCAGGGCGTCGTTGTCCGCCACCTCGTCGTCGATCTGAAAGACGCGATTGATCGAAAGGAAATCGTCGCAAGCATTGGCCAAATGGATTTGCGCGACGCATAGATCGACGGCGTCGGCGTCAGGCAAGGGTGAGCGCGGATGGCGTCCGAAAACGCGTTTGGGATCGCCCTTGGCGGCAATGATCTCGGCGGTCTTTTCGTTCATCCACTCCGCCAGGCAACCTTCGGACGGCGATAATTCGTCCAGCGGTACGTTATCCTTACCCACCAGGCCGCACTTTCGATCGCGGTCCCTGCTCCATCGGTCGTATTCGGCGAGCGCCGGTTTGGCGTCGTCCGGTTTCAACTTGGCGATCAGGTCGAGAACGAGGCTGTTGAGTTCCGTCTTTGCGATGGCCAAGGCGGGCTCGCTGCAGATCAGCGTGCCGGCGGTAGTATCCGTCGCGAGGCAGTCGAAATTGGGATCGGTCAATATCGCGATCCTCTCCTCCGTTTCCGTCAACAGACAAGCCTTGCCGGATTTGATGTCGGCCTGGTTCGAAATACCTTGCCTTCCAAAAAGACCGCAGCTGGAATTGCGATCTTTGATCCATTCCGCGTTTTCTGCGATCGCATGGGCACGATTCGGAATCCGGTTCAGCCTTTCCTGGATCGCGCTGTTCTGCCGCGCGGCGGCGCCGTTAAGTTCGGGGTCGCCGCAGAACAATATTTCGGCGGGGTCCTTCAATGCCTCGCAATGGTTTTTCTCAAACAGCGGCAGCGCCTGGCCGATCGTCCGGTCGGCAGCCACCGGGTTTTCCGCGGATGCGGGATGCGCCAGGCCAATCTGGATCGCAACGACAGGCAGTACAAACCCCCGCATTCCGGTCTCCGCTCGACAAAGCAAAATCTCGTGGCGCGGCCATGGTAGCTTCTCAGGCGTCGCGGCGAAACGAAATTGTGGGACGGGGGTTTTCGCCGCCTCCTAGTCGGAGGCCGAGATCAAGCCCGGCTCGACGGCCAATCTCGGCGCGGCGGGCGGCGCGAGGTCCTGGCCCGGAACGCCGGCAACCAGCGGGGTGTCGACATACTGCATGACGCCATATTGATCGATCACAAACAACGGCCGGTAGTTCCTGACATAGGTATCCTCGACCATCGCCATGCGGCGATTGTCCAGCGTCAGCCAGTGCCCATCCAGCCGCGCCATCGCGACGGCGTGAGCCTCGCCGTGGATGGTGTCGCGCATGACCACGATCCGCAGATCCTCCGGCGCGACGCCGGCCAGGCGCAACGCGGCGAATTTCGCGATCGCGTAGTCTTCGCAATCCCCGGCACCATGGGTGAAGGTGACGAGCGGCGAACTCCAGACGTCGATCTCGCCCCATTGGGCCAGATCGCTCATCGACCTGATCGCGAGGTTGATCGCGCGGTTGATCTCGCCGAGACGGGCACGCCCCTCACGGGCTCGCGCATTGTCCACGATGGCGAGCAATTGCAGGGCGGCCGGAGACACGCAGCGTTCGCGGTCGCCGTCGCAAAGCGCCAGTTGCACCCTTTCGTCGTCGAGCCTGCGCTCGACGGCCAGCCATTTTTCCCGCAGGCCCCCGAAGGACAGCGTTGCCGCGAAAAGCCCGAACGGCTCGGCCGACCGGGCGGCCGGCTCCGATGCTCCGGACGAATCCGGCGTGGCGGCTGCGAGGCCTGCTACCGGCCCGCACCAGGCCATGCCGCATGCGAGTGCGAGCGCACGCCAGGCGTGCGAGTTGCCGAAAATCCCCATCTGACGCCCCGTGTCCGGGCATCGGCGAGGCCTTGGTTAGCCAGCTCGTGACCGGATCATTTCGCAGGCGATGATGGGCGGGGAGGCTTTTATTCTGCTTAAAACCGGCCGCAGCGGGCCGGAAAGCGAGAAACAGACTGAAATCCGTCTCGCTATTTTGCTGAAAATTTTATAGATCGCCTGTCCGGGAGGCGGAATCGGCTCGCAAGGACGGTTAAGACGTGCGACGATTGTTTTCTCGGTGATTTCCGCTGGGTATGGCTAATTTGCTCGGAATCTCTGGCTTTGTTATCTAGATCACAGTTTTAGCGCAGAAATCGGCGCAGTATCCTGCAAGGAGATGCAGGGGCAAGATGATACAAGTATCGGTATCAGATTCAACGCAATCGAATACATGAGATCAACTGCTTTTTCGCTATCAATACAGCCCTAGGTCGATCGTATCGGCACGTAATACTTCGTTTCTTCAAGGTTAGGGGGAATGGATATTTCGTGGATGGTTCTGTCGACTGAACTTGCACAGGACTTGCACAAGCAGGAGATGGTTTCGCAAAACCGTTTCAGATGATAAGCAAGCTTAGACTTTAGAAAATTATATACATATTAATCTTTTGCGGGGGCACATTGAATTTCGTTGGTAAATTCGACGCGAAGCTGCCTGTCGGGGCGGCGGCGCATTTCGATGGGCATGATGCGCATGCCCATGTCGAGGCCTTTTCTCAACACGCCACGCATGTCCCTCCGGGCGCGATTATCGTTCCGGACGCGCAGCTGCTGTTTAACGGCGATTTCAAGCGATCCGGCGTTGACCTGGTCCTTTCCAAGGACGACCACGAACTGGTCCTGCAGGATTACTTCAAGGGCGAGAAGCGAGCCGCGCTGGCGTCGCCCGACGGCGCCCACCTCACCGGCGATATCATCAACGCGCTGACCGGCCACCAGCAATTCGCGCAGGCCGACGGCACCGCCAGCGCCGGCAAGGTCATCGGCCATGTGACCAAACTCGTCGGCACCGCCACCGTCATCCGTAACGGCGTCTCGGTCATCCTGAACAATGGCGATAACGTCGAAAAAGGCGACGTCGTCCAGTCCGGATCCAATTCGACGCTCGGCATCACCTTCATCGACGGCACCGTGTTCGGCCTGTCGTCGAATGCGAGGATGGTGCTCAACGAAATGGTCTACGACCCGAACGGGTCGAACAATTCATCGCTGATCAGCCTGGTGGCGGGGACCATCTCGTTTGTCGCCGGCGAGACCGCCAAGCACGGCGACATGAAGGTCGACACGCCGGTTGCCACCATGGGCATCCGCGGCACCGCGGTGCTGGTCGAGATCGACTTCAGCGTCCAGCTACAGCAGCCCATTCAAGGACCACCCGTTCAAGGACCACCCGTTCCAGGCGCTCCGCCGCCGCCTCCTTTGGACACTCTTTCTGCTCCTACCGCGAAATTCCAGGTTCTGGTCGAGCCGGACGGCACCACCGGGTCGTACATTCTGTTCGAGAAGACCACAGGTACGCCGATTGCGACGGTCAATCAGGCCGGGCAGCAAATCAACATCAGTGGGGGCCAGGTCAGCATCACCAGTGCCCCGCTGTCGCCGGAAATGCAGAAGCTCATACAAGACGTTTTTGCGCAGAAGTTCACGGACAATTCCAATCCCAACACTAAAACGGCATCGAGTTCCGGTTCGAGTAGCCCCGATACGACGCAGTCACAGAGCGGGCACCAGGGCGACACGTCGACGAAGACTGACGGCCCCACCGTCACCGTCACCGTCAAAGCGGCGAATGACGCGGATGGAGGTGACCCGACGATCGCCGGGCAACACATCGCCGGCCCGCCGACGGTTACTGCGTTCGGAGGTCACCTGACGGAGCTCGCCAAGACGACCGGCGATACCACCGACAAGGACGCTACCTTCGGCACGATCTTTTTTGCCGACATCAATGTCGGCGATCGTCCGGCCGTGACGATCAATCCGAATGTCACGTTCACCTACCACGACGCCCAGGGCAACGACATCACCGCCACGGTGAAGAACAGCGCGCAGTGGCTTGCCGACGTCACGAAGGTCGAAGCCAATCTCGTTTTGGTGCCCGACCCCGGCAACACCAACGCCGGTTCCGTGAGATGGAAGTACGGCGTCTCGGATGCTTCTTTCGACTTTCTCGCCGCGGGCGAGACGCTGACGCTGACTTACACGGCGCACGTCGACAACGGTTTTGCATTAAACCCCGAAACGACTGATCAGACTTTCTCGATCTTTATCACCGGCACCAACGACGTTCCGCACATCAGCACCGGGCCGGAATCGGTCGCGTATTCGGGCGGCAAGACCACCGTCGGCGGAAACCTGCAGACCGTGGGTGGCCCCACCACAGGAACGCTGGCATTTACCGATGTCGATCTGACCGATACCCACAAGGTTACGGCCACGCTGACGGACGCGTCACTGTCCGGAGGCAGGACACTTGATGAAGCGGCGCTTGATCTGCTGGCGCCCACGCCCATGGCGGCTTTCGAAAAAGCCCTCTCCGCAAAGATTTTGGCCGGCAATGACAGCACGGGGACCGGCAG